>CAZQKJ010000150.1:0-8126 GCA_964593315.1 uncultured Granulosicoccaceae bacterium | reverse complement strand
CGCCCAACCGGCAAACACCCAATCCTTCAATTCCAATGCTTCTGCGCCCGCTGGCACGCCCGTCTGTTCTTCTTCTGTCAGTGATTCAGACGGCGACGGCTGGGGCTGGGAGAACAATCGGTCCTGCATCTTTTCTGCATCTGCACCCGCTGCGGTGCAGGCATCGCAGTCTTCCAACAGTTCTGATCCGTTCGCGAGCTTTCCGACATGCCAGTCTGGTCAGAACAACGGTGGCTGGGGATTTGAGAATGGTCAAAGTTGCCGATTTCGCGCGGGCAGTGCTCCCGCTGCTACTTCTGCGCCTGCTTCCAACTCATCGAGCGCCACCCAGGCATCTGGCGGTACACCGTCATGTCAGTCGCTGGCTTCTGATCCGGATGGTGACGGTTTTGGATTTGAGAATGGCCGCTCGTGCCAGGTCACGTCCGGCACAGCGCCCGCCTCAGCGGCTACTTCGGTTCTGACACCGGGAGATGCACCGCCGCCGGTTGCCGCTGCGGTTCCAGGTTTTCAGAACGGGCACCCGATCTGCCTGACTGATGCGAGTGATGCTGGTAACAATGGTTTTGGTTATGAGAATGACCGCACCTGTGTGGTAGCACAGGGTGTGACGGCGACTCGCAATCAACCACTGTTGAATCAGCGCAGTTGTATTCCATGGCTTGAGATTGGCTACGGTAACTACAAGCTTCAAAACAACGTATGGAACTTCGGCGCTGTATTTGACGATAACTGGTCACAGTGCATTGAACTCACCGGTGGTCCCGGTAACTACGTAGCCAAGTGGGACTACAACTGGCTGGACCGTTCACGCGGTGACGACTTTGCTGTGAAATCCTACCCTCAGGTCTACTATGGTCGTAAAACCAGCTTTAACATGTCAGGCACTGTTGCCGAGACTGGCCTGCCGGTTCCTACCAATAACCTGCCGCAGTACTGGGTAGATTTTGATTATTCGGAAACCGGTGTCGTCGAGCGCAACGTTGCACTTGAATCTTTCTTTCACACCAGCTGTGAAGCGGAAGACTACAATAAACAGTACGAAATGATGGTTTGGGTTGGCCGTCCGGCTATTCGAACTCCAGGTACACTGGCTACCACAGTGACACTGGGTGGGCGTAACTGGGATGTATATACCAATCCTGCATTAAGCTGGGCTTATGTCGCTTTTGTCGCACAAGAGCCTTTCACCAGTGGCACACTTAACTGGAATGAATTTGTATACTGGTCCCGTGATGTCGGTCCATCATTTGGTGTGCCAAGAATGGCGGACAATACTTGCATGGGAGCCATTGAGATTGGTACCGAAACATTCTGGGGAACCGGTACATTTACTCTGAATCGTTTCAGCGTCAATGGCAGATAGCTGCACGACTCGTTAACTGCAATAAATTGAAGCCCCGCATGCGGGGCTTTTTTATGGGCGCTAACTATTCAGGTGTAACTGGGTCAGGGGTGTTGGCGATAACGGTGTAAAGTCTATCGTTCCGTCAGCAATATGCTGCACGCGATTGCGGTGAAGGTCGCCACTGGCTTAGAAAGTTGTATCTGCTACAGCATACATTTTCCACCCTTCATCAGTCATGGTAAATGCGTAGAACCCATGAACATTTTCTATTGCGGTTCCGTCTTGACGGCGCCTGACAGCTGAAGCTACCGCATGAGCGCTGGTCTCATTTACTGCTGTTATTTCAAACTTCCAGTCGGTTGAATGATCCCACTGTTTTTCTCTTTTCAATTGACCAGGATCAATAGGGTACTCGCTGCACATTTTCACTGAGCCGTCGTTTATATAGGCAATGGGATATCGGACCATCTTATCTATAAGCTCCACATTATCTGTTTTGAAGCCTTCGACGTAGTACTTCATATAGGTCTCGTGCAGATCTGTATGCAGTTCTTCCAGTGTCATTGATAATCCTTCTGTTCGTATTGTTCTTTCGCATAACGCATGAATCTATGTGAACAGTTAATTTTGAGTTTGAAAGGTATCGTCGGTCACGCAAGCAGTGAACTGCAGTTGGCCAGTCTTTGTTAAACCTGCCTGACTTTACCCAATATGTGGTTGCCAGCCATTAGCGCCATCAGGCAGTAAATCGAGTAGATGCCAGACCGCACAGAAATCATCGCCGGGGCCGAACGGTGTGTCCGCAACGCGAGTGATAGTATTGTCGGTACGGCTAAATACTGAAACGCCCGGGTGATGGCCAGACTCATTGCGATAACCCATATCTTTGGCAAAGCTGTTGTTGGCAGTGGATACCATGGTAAACCGCCAGTTACGATCGGCTTTAAACTGCTGTTGCACAGAGACCTGATCGGGTGATGATATGACGACTGAAGCGCTCTGTTGAAGATGGTCCAGAACACCGTTAAACCCGTCCGCCCACAAGGTGCAGTAGGCGCAACTAATGCCCATGTTGTGAATCACAAACAAGTCTTTTTTATCACCGAATAAATCAGACAGATGAACCTGCGTTGCGATGCCTTCAAATTGATAGTTATCAACACGCTCGGGGACGCGGTACTTCTGTGCCTCTGACAGTGCTTTGCGAGCTTCAAGAAAGCGGGTGCGCAATGCGTTTAGGTTGTCGTCCGTCATGCGTAGTCCCTCACTGGTTCGTTTCTAATTGATAGCTTCCTTTAAACAATCATATTAACCAGGTGATATTGCTTGGCTCAATCGCCGCTAACGACGTAGCGGCTAACAACAGTATAATGCGCTGACTGGTGTGATAACAACAGATTATTCTATGCCCACTTTTCTGCGATACATACCTTGTGCAATTCGGTCTATCACCATCGCACATAGCAATATCGCAAGCCCGCCGAGTAAGCCCTGGCCCTTGGCAGCGTATTGCAATGCTTCGAGAATAAGTGCGCCAAGTCCTTCGGCACCGATCAATGAAGCGATAACCACCATGGACAATGACATCAGGATGGTTTGATTAATGCCGGTCATGATTGACGGCATGGCTAACGGTAGTTCTACATTGCGCAATAGCTGCCATTTTGAACAACCAAAAGCCACAGCTGCCTCCTTGGTGGATTCTGGTACGCCCCTCATGCCCAATGCGGTTAATCGGATGACTGGTGGCATGGCGAATATCAATGTTGCAAGAACTCCGGGTGGTTTACCGGTGCCGAAAAACGCGATTATCGGAATTAGGTATACAAACGCCGGCATGGTCTGCATAAAATCCAGCACAGGTTCTGCCAGTGAATAGGCGCGTTTGGATTTACCAAACCAGATTCCCAGTGGTATACCCATGACAACACATAAAAAGGCACCAGCACCTATTAGTGCTACGGTGATCATAGAGATTTCCCACAGCCCCATAAAAGCAAGATACAACAGAGAGGCAGCAGTAAAAATAGCCACTCTGATACCGGCCAGGCGCAGTGCCATAACTACTATTACTATCATTACGACCGGCCAGGGGGTCTGAATAAGGATTATTTCAAGTCCGTCCAGCACAGTGCGGATGAACTTGGTTATACCTTCGAAAACATGACTGAAGTTGATTGCCAGCCAGTCAAATGCAGCATCGCCTTTTCTGGCGAGTACGGCGAAGTATTCTCGCTTGACCGGGAACTCGGTGATTGGAACGCTGCCGCCGAGAAAACCGCCTGTCAGTGCGTTTAGTTTGCCATCGGGGTCGGACACAGTGAAACGAAACAGGGTCAACGGCCAGATGGCAATCAATAGCAACACGCCGAATGCAGCGCTGAGTTTATTGATGCCAGACTGCACTGCCGCCGGTGTAGCACGCCAGCGCAGATATTGTTTTTCATAGGTTCGATTAGCCATAAAGCCTTCGACCAGTTTAATGGTTACCAGCATCGCGAGCCCAATTAGAAGAATGCTGAGCGCTTCGTTTGCTGCTGCATCGGCTTTGGCTTTTGTCTCTGCTGCTACACGCTTTAAGTTGTTGGCGATTTTTAATTTTGCATCTGCCTCGGCTTGATTGCCTGCTGCCACTAAATCACGTGCCTGTGCCTCTCGCTTTGAGATATTGGTCAGTAGCTTTTCATAACGCTCAAGTTGTGATGCACCCAGTTCGCCCCAGAGCCCACGTCCGATCTGCACAAGGGCAAATAGCTCCAGCACTAAAAAGGTCCAGAAAAAACCCCATGCACCGCGCAAAGCTCCCCATAGCGGGCCGAATACGGCGGCCATGGTATTCCAGGTGAAAGTAAATCCGGTGTTATCCTGAATTTTCTTAAACTGTTTTGAGTAATACGATTTTTCGGTTTGTACAAACTCGCCCACTGAGGCGTCGAGTGTGCGAGGTCCGGATTCGAGGCCTGTATCGTTCATGCTTTGCCTCCCTGAATGCCTTTAAGCAAAGTCGATTTATTGATCACTCCGATATCCTGTTGATCATCGTCTTGAATGACAATCGGTTGTTCTGTTGTAGTGGCAATGTCTATTAGTTGGTCAAGATCAGTTCCATGATGCGTTCTCGGTGCAAGGGTTAAGTCTTCACTTGCGCCAACATGATATGACTGAATAGGTTCCATAATCGAGTGAGCAAAGACCAGTTTAAGTTTGGATATACCCTCTACGAAATCACGTACGTAATCATCAGCAGGGTTGGTGACAATTTGTTCCGGTGTGCCAATCTGAACAATGCGTCCGTCTTTCATGATCGCGATTCGGTGGCCAATACGAATCGCTTCATCCAAATCATGTGTGATAAATACGGTGGTTTTATTAAGCTCGGCTGACAAAGTCATAAACTGATCTTGTAACTGTCTGCGAATCAGTGGATCAAGTGCAGAAAAAGGTTCATCCATCAAAAGTACTTCCGGATCAGAAGCCAGTGCTCTTGCCAGTCCGACTCTTTGTTGCATGCCCCCTGATAACTCACGCGGGAATCTATCTTCATAGCCTTCCAGGTTAACCATATGCAGGCATTTCTGAGATACCTCCCATCGGCGAGATTTAGGTTCACCCCGTACCTGAAGTGGAAAACCGACGTTATCTATGACGGTGCGATGTGGTAACAGCGCCATGTGCTGAAACACCATGCCGATATGTTTTGCCCGCATCTCACGTAGCGCGTCGCCGCCGAGTGATAGCATGTCTTTGCCCAGGACTGAAATACTGCCGGCGGTAGGTTCAATCAATCGATTGAGGTGTCGTACCATGGTTGATTTACCAGAACCGGATAGTCCCATTACGCAGAATATCTCACCGCGCTTCACTTCAAATGAACAGTCTGCTATGCCGACAACACAGGAGAACTCCTCAAGCACTTGTGGTTTAGTGAGGCCACGCTCCTCGATGGCACGCATGGCTTCGATCGACCTGTCACCGAAGATCTTCCATACGTTTTTAAGGGTAATGACGTCTTCGGTCACTTTTGGCTCCGGTGGTACAAAATCAAAAAGGAATAAAAAAAAGGGAGCACAAATATGCTCCCTTTTTGGTTTAACGCTGCTAGTGACTTAGCAGTTTACTGTAACCACCCATCTACAACAGATGAGTTCTCAGCAACCCACTTAGCAGCAAACTCTGCAGGGTCCTGCTTATCTACAACCAGTGCAAAAGTCATTGCAGAAACCGTATCAGTGTCAAGCTTAACATTGGCAAGCATAGCAGCGGCTTCAGGTTGGTCTGCCTCAAGTGATGCAGCGTAGTGGATGTGCAGATAAGCAGTGCTCCAGGCAACGCCTGCATCTGACTTTTCCAGCCACTCCGGATCATCAGTTGGTTGTATCACTGACCACTTGCTTTCATCGTGAGCAGGCTCTTCAAGGATAACCAGCTCGTGTAGTGAGAACATGTGGTGTGGTGTGTAGCAGAAGAACACGATGTCTTTATCTTGTGCTACCGCGTTGTCAACCTCGGCAAGTGCCAGAGACTCATCCATTTCTTTCAGATTCATTGTCTCTGCATAACCATAGGACTTGGCGCGAATTTTCTCGACGTTAGTAGATGCCCAACCTGCAGCACCAATCCAGATCTCGCCCATGCCATCACCGTCGGTGTCAAAGTTTTTGGCCATGTCAGGATCGGTCAGGTCAGCCAGGTTAACAATACCGGTACGCTCGGCTGTACCTTTAGTGACGCACATAGCCTGATCACCGGCTACGCCATTCTGGTTCATGCGAACCGATTGCTTTTCACCGACGAACTTGGCATTCAGGTTGGACTGGTTTGGCAGCCAGACTTCAGGGTGTACATGCATTGCACCTGAGTCCATAGCTTCAAATACTACCGGGTTTGTGCCGTTTTGAAGTTCTACTTCAAGGCCCAGGTTGTCTTCGAGTGCAACTTTTAATACGTGAGCAGTTGCCAGTACCGATGGCCAGTTTGGCACGCCGATCACTACATCTGCTGCCTGTGCAATGGTGTTGAAAGACATTAGCGAGCCTGCGCAGGCTACTGCGGCGATTTTAGGAAATTTCATAACGGTCCTCAATGGTTAAAACGTGCGGGTACATTGATACAGGCGGGCGGCATTCACCGGCTGCCTTGAGGTCAAGTGTACTGGTATCATCGCTTAATACAAATTCAGCGGCTTTCTTTGCTGCAAAGTGCCGCATTTTGGAATAAATCATCGATAAAATGCGGTTAACTAACTGAAACTTCGATTATTATTGATCGTGAGGGCAGGTGTGAGGGGCGCAATGATTATTTCGAGGCAATATGAGTCATAAACAGCCGGTAGAGTGGGGCATCAACAACGATTACGCACCGCTGACCGATGTTCTACTTGGAATGCCGGAGTTCTACCGTTGGGTTGATGCCGGGCCGTTGATCGCTCGAACCTTGAACAACGCCCACATGACCGGGGTGAAGTTCGATCTGCAAAAAGCGATTGCGCAACATTCCGAGATGGTTTCCATCTACGAACAAAACAATGTTCGATGTCATTACCTTGAATCAGATCCTGTGCTGCACAGAAATTTCTTCGCCCGCGATAGCTCTGCCATGACACCGTGGGGCGCACTGATCTGTCACATGCAGCTTAAAGTTCGGCGAGCTGATTATGTGTCCGCTATTCAGTTTTACCAGGCCAGTGATATACCTATCTGGAAGTTTGCCACTGCCGGTCATTTTGAAGGTGGAGATTTTGTGATACTTGAGCCTGGAAAAGTGTTGATCGGCTACTGCGGAGAAAGATCTGAGCAAGCTGGCTCGGAACAAGTAGCCGAGTTTGTAAGGGAAGAAGGCTGGGAGGCATTGGTGGCGCCTATCAGTCGCGAGTTTGTTCACATGGATGGTCTGGTAGTACCGCTTGCAGAGAAGCTGTTGGTTGCCTGTCTTGATGCAATGGAGCCATGGCTTGTAACACAGCTTAAGTCATGGGGTTTTGAGTTTGTCGATGTGCCCTATGTTGAAGCCAAAAACCTTGGCGTGAATTTAGTATCGCTCGGCAACGGCAAAGTGCTGTCAATGCAGGGTGCCAGCGAGCTAAACAATAAAATGCGTGCTCTGGGTTTTGAAGTTTATGATCCGGATATGTCTATGTTTACACTCGGTGGGGGAGGCGTGCATTGTTTGTGTCAGGCTTTGAACAGAGAAGAGGTGAGTTAAAGAAAGCTGAAAGCGTCTTTGTTGATGAACCTGAGTGATACGATCTGCGTAGATCATAATTACACTCCTGTGATTGAGGCTACGCCGTTCACCCGATGCTATAGTGACGCCACATTCCTGGAGCACAAAGAATCGGGTAGGCATGCGCAATAAAAATAAAGAGTACTTCTTTCTAAGTGTTGGACTCGCGTTAATGTTTATAGCAGCCGCCGCTTTTTTTGTTGCGCCGCTTCTGCGTGACCAGTTAGACAAATTACCCGTGATGGTCAGAGTCGGTGTTGTTGTTGCCCCTGCGTTTGCAGCGCTTGCGGTCTTGTTGAGATTTACCTACCTTACGACAATAAAGAAATTAAAAATTCCCCTGTTCAGCGGATGGTTTATGCCGCTTTTAATTTTTATTTTGTATGGTTTCTTTGTATTTTTTCCACCGACGATTCACTAGTGAGTTTTGTTTTTCCAATGCCAGCGGGTATGGGTGTGCAGCAGCCTTTTACAGTGCCAAAGCCTGTTACAGTGCCAAAGTAAGAGCTGAACATAAAGCTTATGCATGAGCAATTACATGCACTGATGTGAATTC
>CAZQKJ010000149.1:0-8139 GCA_964593315.1 uncultured Granulosicoccaceae bacterium | reverse complement strand
TATCTGGTCAGCAATTGCTGACCAGATAGGGTAAAGCTTAGTTACGAGTAACAGTCATCATCAAGACATTTTCACCGGAAACTACGTCCCAGTTATCAGTCGCGATTGGAGCGCCAGTGTTGTTATTTACAACTGTCTGACCCGGGTGCAATGCAATCCCTGCTCGTGGGCTTGTTTCTGCATTCGGTATGGTGTCGCCAACTTTGCACGGTGGTGGGAAGAATGATTGAGCGTCATTTGAGTTGTCCCGCGTTCCAGCATCGTAAGCTACTGCAGTTGCGACTACCGGGGTGTTGTCTGCTGGCAATGTCATAGAATCAAATCCTGCAATGCCGTCGTTGGTGCAGATAACCATGTTCACTGCGCTCAGCACCTGGCCGTCCAGATCTGTAGTCAGGTTGATAGTCACCTCTCCTCCAGGACCGAATGGCCCGGCTCCAGCTTCGCCTGCAGCAGAAACTACATCACCATTGTCAGTTGCAAAAGCAACCAATTCACCGTTGGCGCCTGTTTCTGCAATGTCTCTAATGGCATCAGATGCAGGTTCACCTACTTGAAAAAGGTGGACGCTGGGATCGTGCAGGGCAACTACAGGAGGCGTCATCAATTGATTGGTGGTCAAGTTTTGGAAAGTTACCGTAAAAGTGCCAGCTTCTGATACGGTAGTCGGCTCTTCTGGGCCTGATGAATCATTGTCATCATCGTCACTGCTGCAAGCAGAAACCATGGCTATTGCAGATGCAAGAACAAGTACTGGAAAGGTTTTCATTAATTCTCCCGGGAACTCCCGATGCGTGTAGTAAGGATTCAAGACTCGGGTGTGTGTTGGTTTCCGAGCTGAGATGCGTGCAACGAGAGTATAGTCCGTTTGATCTGAAAATAGTTCCGCCAGCATATTACGAAACTGAACAACTTTGATTATTGACCTAGCGTGGAGTTGTCAGGGGTGTCGATCCTGGCACTGTGGATGATCTTCTCGATGGCTGCCAATCCGTCGGTGAGTGCCGCCGGGCCAGGTTGCAATATGATTGGCGACTTTATCTCGTGCAGCTCGTTGTATTTTACCGCGTTGATACGGTCCCACCCGTCTCGCGCTATGACTTTCTCGGGCCTGAATTTTTTCCCACACCACGAGCCGATGATAATGTCCGGGTTGGCATCGATCACTTGTTGTGGATCGGCGATGATTCTCCCAGCGCCACCGGCGCTCTGCGCGAGCTCCGGAAAGCAATCATCACCACCGGCGATTTCTGCCAGTTCAGAGACCCAGCGGATGGCTGAAATCATCGGCTCGTCCCATTCTTCAAAGTAGACTTTCGGTCTGACTGGCAGCTGCCTGGCGCGGTCTCTTGTGGTCTCGATTGTGTTGATATAGCTGTCGACCAGAGCGCGGCCTTTTTGCTCAGCACCGACCAGGCTCGCAAGCTGTAGGATCATACCGAGTATCTGGTTAACAGAACGGTGATTAAGTAGCAGTACGTTAGCCCCGAGTTTGATCAAATCTCTTGCTATGTCCGCCTGCAAATCGGAAAATCCAATCACCAGATCCGGTTGCAGGTCCATGACTTTGTCGATCTTCGCGCTGGTGAATGCAGACACTCTGGGTTTTTCTTTGCGCGCCTGTGGCGGACGAACGGTGAACCCTGAAATTCCAACAATCCGGTCTTGTTCGCCAAGCAGGTATAATGTTTCTGTTGTCTCTTCTGTGAGGCAGACAATTCTCTCCGGGTATTTGGCGCAGTAGGTTTTCATGATTGGCATCGATTGTTTTGGTGCGCAGTGTAACAAACGCAGCTGCCCTTCAAGCAGCTGTAATACGGTATTAAATGAATAACACCGCAGAGTCTAACGTCAGCAACACTGTACCGCTCCAGGGTGTCCAGAAAATGGGCGTGCTGTTGATGGGTATCTTCCTGGTTATCTTGTCCGGGGGGCGGTTTGTGACACCGGCAGCGGCGTTTTTAGCGCCGTTGTTTTTACTGCGATTTACCCGAAACACGTCTGCAAGAACCGGTCTATCGATTCTATTTGTATTGCTGTTTTTGAGTCTGATGGTACGGTTGCATGATTATTTTGCTGTCGCAAGGCCGTTGAGTCTTTTGTTTATAGCGGGGTTCGCGCTACTGGAAGTGCTGCCATTTTTAGTTGATCGAAAGTTATACAAAAAACTCCCACGGTTTTTAAGACCGTTTGTGTTGCCTTGTGTGTATGTGGCGCTTGGCTTTACTGTGACTTCCTTTTTCCCTTTTGGATCTATGGGGGAGAGAGCATACTCGCAGGTTGGTAATTCCGAGTTGATGCAGTTGTTGTCGACCACTGGCGTCTATGGTCTCACATTTGTGATTTTCTGGTTTGCAGCAGTCATGGCGGCGTTTTGGGATGCAGGCTTTGTCTGGCGTCGTTGTCGTAGTCAGGTGTTGCCGTTGTCACTGGTCTTGATGATAGTGTTTGTGTCTGGCGGTTTCCGCAATATTTTTGAAGACAATGATTCGCCTACCGTGCGCATTGCAGGGGTTGTGAGCGATCAGATCGCCCTGATGGATAACTTACAAAGTGCAGGCGTAGACGGTGGTCTTGCAGCGCTTGCTGCGGGTGGTTATACGGAATCAGATGTGCAAGAGATTCTCACCCAACATCATGACGAACTGTTTGAGATGTCTGCCACTATGGCAGGGGCTGGTGCCGCCATTGTTGTATGGGCTGAAGCTGACGGCGTTGTGCTGCAAGCTGATGAAGAGGCGCTGATACAGCGTGCCAGTCAGGTGGCACAGGGCAACAGCATCTACCTGGTTGCAGCGCTGGCTGTAGTAGCTGAGCAAGTATCGGATGAGCAGGCGCCTGTTGAAAACAAGCTGGTGATATTGGGGCCGACCGGTGAGCAACTGGGGCAGCACACCAAGGCCAGATTGCTGTGGAATCAACCCTACAAATCATCAGATCAGAAAGCACCGCTGGTACTAGATACACCCTATGGCAAACTGGCGTTTGCGATAGGTTTTGACCTCGACTTTCCGGCTGATATCAGGCATGCCCGTGATGCAGACATTATTATCGCACCATCGTCTGACTGGAGAACGCTTTCGCCCCATCACAGTTTAATGGCAACGTTTCGCGGTGTGGAAAATGGCGCGTCGGTGTTCAGACCAACCAGTGACGGTGTATCAATCGCCAGTGATTCACATGGTCGTATATTAGCTCGTACAGATCACTTTACGACAACAGCTCACACGCTCATTGCCGATGTGCCCACTGGTGGTGTTGATACGTTTTACTCAGTGGCGGGTGACTGGTTTGCCTGGGCTGCCATTGGATTGTTAGCAGCGATGCTGATTGCGGCCACCGTGGCTTCAAAGCGCGAGAGGGATCGGTTGGATCTGGAGGAGGTAGATCGTTCGCAGGTGGCAGGCGCTCGTGACCGCAGCCGGATTACCGCTATTCAGTGGCGTGAAGCTGAACGCGATAACAATTTGCAGGACGATATTTAGTTCCGGCAAATTGCAGTAAAGGGTGGATAGAGTGGTTCAATGGTACACCTGAAGAACCGGTAGCCAGCTCATGTTGTCTGGCTACCGGTTCTGCCATTCCAGACTTATCTGATGGCAGCTTTGACCGCCATGCCCAGCAAATCGTCCCACATAGAACCGTCTTTGTCTGCATCGAGAAAGCTCTCCAGCATACCGCGGTTTTGATTGGAGGCAACACCTGCACCAAAAATGTTGCTGTTATTGTTTTGTTGTGAGCCGCCGAATATGCCACCACTGTTGCCTTTACCCAGTAGTTTCTTACTCAGGGCGCTCATCACCAGCGATGCGACAATAGGCAGTGCCTTCTTCATCAAACCTGATGAAAGACCTGCCTGGTTGGCACCGTAATTGGCGATGTTGCGACTGACATCTTTAGATCCAAAAATATGGCCGAGTATGGAATTGCCTTCACTGACTGTTGAGCTTTGTCCAAGGTTTGACAGGTTATCAATGTAGTTGTGATGGTTGCCGCCCTGTAGAGCGTTGACCAGGCTGCTGAGTCCGCCATCGGTTGAGGCATTGTTTTTCAAACCGCGTGATAGTGCCGGTATCAGTTGACCCGCGGCAGCGCGAGCCTGAGTTTCGTCGACGCCGAGTTGTTTGGCGAGCTCGGTGACGATGCCTGAGCTTTGATCGCCGAGTAAAGATTCTATTAAATTCATTGTTGTATGTGCTCTTAAAAAAAGGGCAGGTCTAACTGCCTTGAATGAGGCGCAGTATTACCGAGCCTTACAGTATGCGTGCGTAGAGTATGACAATGGCTTGTGAAAAGGATACCCGGAGCGTTACAGCTGCTCGAGTATTTTCTCGGCAGAACTGACCTCGAATACCGGTCCGTCTTCAACATTCAAAGCGGTGATCTTGCCGTCATCGACAATCATCGAGTAGCGTTGCGAGCGCATGCCGAGGCCGCGTTCGATCAGATCCAGTTCGAGCCCCAGTGCTTTGGTCCATACGCCACTGCCGTCAGCTGCCATCAGCAAATTTTCAGCGTTCTGGGTTTTGCCCCAGGCACCCATCACGAACGGGTCATTGACCGACACACAGACTACGCGGTCAACGCCCTTGGCGGCTATTTTGTCGTAGTTTGCTACAAACCCCGGCAGGTGAGATTCCGAGCAGGTGGGTGTGAATGCACCGGGAACAGCAAACAGTACGACTTTTTTGCCTTGGCATAGCTCATCAGTGGTGATGGATTCAGGCCCTTTGTCGCCCATAAAGGCGAGCGTGCCGGAGGGGAGAGAATCGCCGGTTTTTACGGTCATTGTGTGGTCTCAGCTAAAGTGGTTGTGAGCGCATGGAACCACAGTCAGCTGGCTGCGTAAAGAATAACCTGTGAGTGATGACTGGTGATCGGCAAATCACGTTTTCAGATGCGTATCGTGATCCTGGGTGCACAGCGTGGGCTGGTCAGCCAGGAGTCTGCTGGCAGGCCCCTAGAGCTCCAGCAACTCCTGCAGCTTGGTTCTCTGTGCATAGCCGTCTTCATAACCCAGTTCGATCAGATCACGTGCGAAGTTGGAGTCAAATAACAAGTAGCTTGTGAGTGGCCGCCCCTCTTTGGTCATAGCGCCCAGGCCACTTAGCAAGACACGCATGGACCGCGGAAAGCGCTTAACGTGTCTGGCCACGATATCTCGGATATCCACACTGGGTGAAATGACCAGAAAATCGACCGGTCGTAACAGGGAGTCGTTGTGTCTGAAAGTGTGTTGCTTGCTTTGCGACAAGGCAAAATTAATCCGATTAAGTCTTTCAATGTCTGAGTCAAGCCGGTCCATGAATAATGTGTCAAACATATAGCCTGCAATAGAACCCAGGTTTGGGTATTGCGGTGTGGCGGTCGTTGGGTCGTATTCGTTTTGCGGATTACGGACACTGATGATTAACAGCTTGTTGGCACCCAAATGCAGTGCCGGACTCAATGGTGCTGATTCACGCATTGAGCCATCGCCGTGATACTCGTTGCCAATGTTTACTGCCGGAAACACCACCGGGATGGCAATAGATGCCATGAAGTGATCCACTTGTAGCCGTGCCGGGATACCGAAGCGGCGGGTTCGTTCCCACGCTTCGAGTTGATCATGACCTTCGTAGTAGGTGAGTGATGCACCGCGCCCGTAGGATGATGCTGTGATTCCCAGTGCTTTGAGATGACCACTATGAATGCACTGACGCATGCGTGCCAGATTAACATGGTGTTCAATGAGTGATCGCAGTGGTGTGTTATCTAAAATAGAATCAGGCTGCGAGTTGCCTGCACCGCCACTTGCAAACGACCAAAGCCATCGAGCACCTGTCTTGGTGGCAGATTTTGCATCGGTGCGCACGACCATTTCCATCTGCAGGTTTTCCCACATACCGAGCAGCCGCTGCATGCCGTCAGCATAGTCCATAGACCGACTGGCAATCATGCCTGCGTTGAGTGATCCTGCAGAGGTTCCAGTGACTACCGGGAATGGTGATGCAGAATTTGACGGCAGTAATTCAGCCACTGCTTTGAGTACACCCACCTGATAGGCATTGCGTGCACCACCGCCTGGCAATATAAGCCCAAGGGATTTTTGCTCGTCAATCTTCTTTTTGGAAAACCAGTGAATGCCCATGCTCGCGGGGGTTGTTACGCATCAAACCTTATAGCTTAACAATAGATAAGCCAAAAAGGGCATTTTAAACCTGTGTGTTGCTATTGTTGACGTAGCCCTACGGATTCTTGTTCTTTGGCAATGCGCTGCTGCAAAGATTTATGCAGATCGGCCTTGGCATTTTCTACTTCCATGAGTGCCGCGCTCACATGCTGCCAATCTACAGTCGCGTCTTGCAGGCTGCGCTGATGATGCATACCCGCGGCCGCGACAATCACCGCTACCACGCACAGTCCAGTGACGAACCTGCGAGCTGTTTTGTTTTTAGCTGCCGGCATACCGAACAAACTCCTCACGCCCGATTTCACTGACAATTGCATCCACCTCGCGCCAGCTACTGGCAAGATCGATCAGTGAGTTTTCAATAGCACCCAGTGCTTGTAGATCCTGGAGCGCCAGTCTTACATTGCGACGTAGTTGTGCCGTGTTAGCGGCTTCACGATACACCTGTGCATTCTTTTCCAGTACAAACAGTACAAAATCAACCCGCTCTGTGCCGACTGTAAATGTAGACATTAGTCGAGCCTGCGAGTCTGCGAATCGTACCCAGATCTGTTTTTGTGCCTCCAGAGAATTCAAGATGCTCTGGTTTGAACCAATGATAATTCTGTTTTTATCTCGTTCGATGGCAGTGGCAGCATTGGACATTTGTGCCCGACGCAACTCGCCCTCAATCTGGTGAATGCGTTTGTCTATTGAGCCAATTGCAGCTTCAGTTTCGCGGTGTCTTCTGGACATCAACTCGCGACTGTCACGGGTGTTTTCGCTGTAGTCAACTCGCAACCTGGCCGCTTTTTCGAAGTTGACGGCAATCGCATCGAGCTCGGCTGCCAGTTCCTCAATCACATCATCCATGTGGGGTGCCTGTTGCACACGCGCACTCAACGATCTGAAGGCGGCGAGGTTCTCCGTCAGCAGACGATAAGTGGTAGCGGCTCCGACCTTTTGCGATTGCGAGACAGTCTCCAGCACCGACTGCTTGATCAGGTTGAACTGCTCCGGCAATCTGCGTTGTTCCGCAACTGCGTAAGTACTAAAGCTAAGTGTCAGCGCTCCTGCGATGACGTACTTTGCTAATAGGCTGGCCCATGCCTTCATGATAAATTCGATCTTCGTCGGTTTCTTGAAAAATGTGCGGGTTCATTGCACTTGCAGGCCACCTTAACGGCACCTTTCAAAATTGCTTTAATGATTCTTTCGGGTAAGCCTGTGATTTGGGTCTGGGAGCTCTTGCGTCTGAGCGCGGCGTTCATATTAGCTGCCGCCGTTGGCGCTTCGGCAACTTTGCAGGGGCTTTAGGGTAGATTGGACTAACCGGATCAAAATAGAGTAATTGTGCGAATATCAATTACAATTGCAGTACTACTTTTACTCTTTCAAATGGTACGCCCCGGTCGATGAAACTGCTCGCTGAAATACAAGCCCGATTCAAACCAGCCTTAGAGGCGCTGGTAGCGGATGCGGATCAGGCACAAATCGACTCGCTGCTGGCCATGATTCGGCCTACTCAGGATGACAAGTTTGGCGACTACCAGGTCAATTGTGCCATGGCGCTTGGCAAGCGGCTTAAGTCTGCGCCGCGTGAGGTAGCCGCCAGCCTGCTTGAGCAGGTAAGCCTTGATGATCTGTGTGAAGAGGTCGAGCTCGCAGGTCCGGGGTTTATCAATCTGACGCTCAGGGACAGCTGGATCAAAGCGCGACTCGCAGAGGCAATCTCCAATGAGCATCTGGGTGTGGAGCAAGTGGCCAAACCCCGTACGGTGGTTATCGATTTGTCTTCACCAAATGTTGCGAAACCGATGCATGTCGGGCATATAAGATCTACGGTGATAGGTGATGCGCTGGCCAGAATCCATCGATTTGTCGGGCACAAGGTCATTACCGATAATCATCTTGGTGACTGGGGAACCCAGTTTGGGATGATCATTTATGGTTACAAGCACTTTGTGGATGAAGCGGCCTATAAGGAG
>CAZQKJ010000148.1:0-8212 GCA_964593315.1 uncultured Granulosicoccaceae bacterium | reverse complement strand
GTGATGCCGGAATCTGCAGCACTGCTGGTACAGCTTATAATCTGTTGGCGATTTTTCACTCTCTCCGTTATAGCAATAGGTGTAGCCTGATTTGGACTTATCGATTCCAGTTGCAGGTTTGGAAGATACAAGCTGGTCCATAGTTGGGAGTATTTCATGATTGTTATTCTCCCGGTTTTCGCTTGATACTATTGATGTCAATATTATGTTTGCGCTTGGAAGCTTGGTTAGGTCTCTATGTGTTTTGTATTTTTTCTTTCCTGGAAAAATTTTTTAATCAGGTGTTTTTCAAAGCTGATAGCAGCGGGCGTAGAGTGAAGTGAATTTTAATTTTTCCAGTAGTGAATCGGTCTTGGCGGATGTTTTTTTACAAGTATTTATTTCTTTTGGTATTTTCCTGTTCTGTAATGTCAGTGTAATTTCTGCAGATGACATATTTTGAGGGTCTATGGCGCTGTATTCTCTCATTTTTGTTGTCTGTTCCTTATTGCTTGTCACGAGTATCGGGCGAGATATGCCGCCAAGAAAATTGTACATGCCATCCATAGTTGCCTGAATCGATGCATCTTTTCCTGTGACTTTGAATTTATGTTTTTTATAGTGAGTGTTAAATAGAGTCAGTATGTTATCTGCGGTGGTTTGTTTGATTTCACCCTGGGTGACCAGGCTTTCAAGCTCTGTTTCAAATTCTTTAATTACCTGGTTGTTGATCACATACCGGGTAGAGCCATGCGCTTTGTTATCTGATGACATCAGCCATCTCATGGTAGGTGTGCCCTGGTCTGATACAAAAAAGCTCAGTAGGGCGCTTGTGTCTAAAAACAGGATTCTTATCATTTTTATTGTCCTTATTTTGATTGGGGTAGCTGGTTTAGGGCATTGTCCTAGTGCATGGTTTTGGTATCTATGCTGTAAAGGTGAGTTTTTGTGTTTAACTTATTGTCAATTCGGGGGTGGGTATTGGCAACAGGTGATTTTTTGTCAGGTGATTCAGCCCGGGTAAATGATTTAGGATGGGCGTTTATTTTAGTGTGAGCATCTCCTTCAGGGTGGGGTTGTGTGACTGTATTTGAATTTATTTTAATCTCACTCAGGCGTCCGCCACGATTTTTGATAATGTTCGCCTGAAGTCCGCTTGCGCCTTTTTGCAGGATCATGCGTAAGCCTGCTGGTGATGAGGTACTGGCAGCACGATGAGGGCGATAACATACGGCCCAGGCCTTGCCTTGTTCTGCGGCCAGTTGCAAGCGGCGCTGGCGTCGTTCATCAGTGGATTGTTCAGTCCATAAAACAACTGATGAAAAAACTGCGCTTCGCAGCAGCTGCTCTGTTGCCCAGTAAGCGTTTTTCTGATCACTTGAATCAACGACCAGCAATCTTTCCAGTGCAATACCTGCATTGACAAGTGCTGGTGCATAGGGGGTGTAGGGTGGTGCCACGAGAGCAATCCACTGTTGCTGCTGTGTCAGTGCAGCCAGTGCTGGAAGCAACAAGGTGAATTCACCAACTCCCTCGTGAGCGACCATTAACTCGGTAAGTGCGCCAACCGGCCAGCCACCAGAAGGGAGGGCCAGGTCTAGTGCGGTGTAGCCAGTTGGGAATGTTTCTCTTTTTTCATGTTGTTGCCGGCCTTTCCACAGGGCCGGGTGTTTTAACAACGCTTCGACAGTCATGTTTCATTGAAAAACCTTTGTGGCAGGTATCTGCCAGCGCCGTAGTGTGACGGGTTTTTGCCTTGGTTATTTCACTACTGATTTTTTGATTACTTTAGAGCCTGGTTATCTGGACGTTTACTTGGATCTTGTATGCAGATTGCTTAATGCCACGTTTCAACACGACAGGATCAGTTCTTTTTGCCGACGTTGTGCCGCAGCACGCCAACGTAAATACCTTCTATGGAAAACTCCTGTTCTTTTAGATCAACTTCTATTGGTTCAAAGTCATCGTTTTCCGGAAACAGGGTTACCTTGTTGCGTACCCGGTGAAAGCGCTTAACGGTGACTTCATCTTCAACACGGGCGACAACGATCTGTTTGTTACGTGCTTCTTTTGCATGGTGTACAACTAGAAGATCACCATCCAGTATGCCGACGTTGCACATACTCATGCCTTTAACTCTCAGCAGATAGTCTGCTTTGGGTGTGAACAGCGACGGGTCAATCAGATGATGATCTTCTATATTTGATACGGCGAGAATAGGTTCGCCGGCAGCTACACTACCAATGACGGGCAGGGGGGTTGCCTCAGCGTCTGTGGTTAGAATACGACAGGCCTCTACATACTCGGCAGCAGCGGGCAGTATCACGATACCGCGTGAGGCGCCGGCCAGAATTTCAATCATGCCTTTGCGCTCTAGTGCGCGCAGGTGAGATTCTGCCGCGTTTGCCGACTTAAAGCCGAGCATATAAGCGATTTCTGCGCGTGTAGGAGGCATGCCGTCTTCACGAATGCCCTGGCAGATCAGCTCTAATATTTCCTGTTGTCTTGCTGTTAGCATGATTGGGGTGGTTTTTTATTCAGTACTGTATTTATATACAATATCATTCGGATGCACAACCATAATTTTGTCTGTATTTCTCAATAGACTCTGTTTGGATCGGTATATTGGTCGCGTAGATTTCTGTCTGCCCCGCTCATCTGGCACACAGCGGGGCGATTGAATCTGGTTATTTTATGCGTGGTGAGAGCCTGGTTGGATGCGATCTATGTTGTTGATATAGAAGTAACTATTTTCCTGTGGCTACTGGAAGATACGTCGTTTAACATTGTGTTATCATTTGAATAATGGACATGGAAGTGCGAAAAAAAGCCTGAGAAGGCAGATAATCGCACCAGCTGTAAAAGAATGGCTGTAAAAATTGGCCGTAACATTGGCCGTAGCATTGGATGGAACCAATATGACTGAATCAACCGCTCGGGCCTGCATAGGATATCTGTTGTTCACCACATCGGTATTCACTCTACCGGTGCAGGGCTCCACACCAGATGAAAAATGGCATCACAATGTACAAAATGTGATTGGCCGGGTGGCTCAGGTTGTCTCAAGTGATCAGGTGCAACTGTTATTGCCCGATGGCGAGTTTATTTGGGTGAAAATGGCTGGTATCAAAATGCCGGCAGGGCACGATGCTTTTGCTGCTAATTCTCGTGCATGGCTGGCCTCACAAATCAACCAGCAGCTTGTTTCAGCAGATTGTGTATCAATCGGCAAGGCTATCGATAGTCAGCCTGATGGACTCCACTCCAGGAATATACCAGTCGTTGAATGTGTGGTGTATCCGGATGATCGTGATATCAACTACATCAGTCTTTATCTTGGGTATGCGGAGTACGAACAATGTTCGTTAAAAGGCCACAATCATGAATCATATCGGCTGGCAGAGATTCATGCGCGGGAAAATGGATTGGGGATATGGACTGCAGGCGTAAAAGACTAACAATTCTTAGTATAGCCGCAAAAATTATTCACAGCAGTACAAAATTGTTCATTAGAGAATTTGGAATAGTCCTTCCCAGGTAATATCATAGCGTTGATACTGAATCAGGCAGGTCTGGCAAGCACGGACAAAAGCCAAATTTCAGTAACGCAGAACTCTGGTGGCAGAACGTATTGATTGATAAGAAAGTAAAGGTATGGGATTTCCCGACAAGGTTATTTCATTGGGCACTGGTGCTCTGTGTGATTACGTCCTATGTTTCAATTAAAATCAATGAAATAGAAATATATACATTAAGCGGTAGCGTTGTAACGATGGCTGTCACTTACGCTGTATTTAACTCATAGGTCTCTTATTTCTTGTCACGAAAGCCCGATTTTCTATGACAGAAACCACATTGTTCAAGGGCTGGTTTGAGTTGATCAAACTCGGTTAGATTTCCGGCAGCAGCGGCAACCTGGATTTCTTTTGCGGCAGCTGCCAAATCTTGCACAGCTTCTTCAAAACGTGCCCAATCTTCCCAGATCTTGCCAGTCGATGTGTTTTCTTCTGATCCTTTACCGTCTGTGTTTTGCATAAAAGCCGCGATCAGTGATTCCGGATTTGTGGCGGCAGCCAGACCGTCGGCATGAGATTTCAGTGCCTCTGTATGGGGCACTTCACCTTTGAGAATTACCACCATCGCTGAAGTGTGTCCACCGACGGCTTTCATCATCTGTTGTCGGTATTTGATTGCATTATCCGGTTCTACCTCATCAGCTGCGAATGTCGGCAATGCACCGAGAAAAGCTGCTGCGAACAGTCCGGTAAGTAAGGTTTTGTAGTTCATTTGTGTTCCATTGTTTGTGTTGTTTTGTCGCTAATTATAGAGTCTGCAGGTGGCTTCTGGAGCTACTGCAATAGAGTCCAAACGTATCACTCCGGCTGAGCCGGAGTGATATTTATAAAAAAAGTTACGAACTAAAGTACGCGAACTTAGCGATCCAGAGCGCCGACGCCTGAGAATCTAAATCTTTGGCATGGTCGGTGACCGAGTCCATGCGGCCTGCGTGTTGCGGCATTGCTTTCCCCCTGATTGGAGCCCTTACTGACTAATGGTGATCTCGTAAGATCGATCACTTTTCAGCGCACAAGACGTTACCGGTAACGTTGATTCAAGAAAAAAAATAACCTCGATTTTCGCGGAAAACATTGACATTGAAATAATAAAGGGAATAAAATCCCATTGAAGCGCTGGAAACTGTATAGCCATATTTGAAGAATCACTGTCACCAACAAATGAGGGATGCCCTGATGTCTGTAAAAAAGAGAAGTTGCCGTACCCATTGGATAGCAAGCGCGGTTTTAACCGGCGCATTGTTGCTGAGTGGCTGCGGCGGCAGTGCCGAGGAGGTCATCACTGATATTCTGGAGTTACCTGGTACAGAAGAAACCGTTGTTGAAACCACAGAAGAGACCGTAGTGGCGGAAGAAACGGTTGTAGTGACAGAGACAATAGATAATCCTGCACCGGTTGAAGAAGAGATAACCGTTGTTGACGCTCCGGTACTTAGCGCAACTCTCAGTGGTCGTCTTGTTGACGCTGTAATTGGTGCACCGCTTGAAGGCGCGGTCGTCACTGTTAACGTACCCGGCGTGACTGAATCATTCACAACGATGACAAACTTTGATGGTTCTTACGTACTGAATAGTGTGCCCGCTACTTCATCAACAGCAAGTTTTGCTCTGGACGGGTATCTCACTGAACAATATGGCGCTGTAGATCTTGTTGCAGACACCGACCTTAATCTCGGAACCATTGCATTGGTTAGCAATGATAACTCGGGCTTTGGAACACTGACCGGTACTATTCTTAATGCGGTTAACGGGCAGGGAGTTGAAGGCTTAACCTTAAGGTTCCGGCAGGGACTTAATGCGACCACAGGCGATGTAGTCGCAGAGACTACAACCGATGTGAATGGTGAATACACGATTGGCAATCTACCCTATGGTAATTTAACCTGCGAAATTGTTGGTGTTGGATTCAATACTTCGTTCGCGAATGTGGTTGTGTTAGGCAACATCACTCAGACAGACCAAAATACTGCGGTATCACCTAATCTGAGTACTGGCGAGATACGCATTGTCCTGACCTGGGGAGAAACGCCGAGCGATCTTGATAGCCACCTGACTGGTCCTCAGGAAAACAGCGATGTTCCTTTCCATGTGTACTTTGCCAATCGCAGTGAAGATCTGGCCAATCTCGATGTAGATGATACTTCTTCATTTGGTCCGGAAACTGTCACTATTGATCGCCAGATAAATGGTGTTTACCGGTACACGGTTTATAATTTTACCAATGGTGGCGATACCCAGCTATCTGCCTCCGGAGCTCGTGTTCAGGTTTTTGATTCGAACGGGCTTATTCGAGACTTTCAGGTGCCAGGCGGCCTTGGAAATCTGTGGACCGTATTTGATATGGAGGGTGGAAACATCACACCTGTCAATACGATAACGACTCGGGAAAGCAATGCGGATCACTTTACGCCGGCAGCACAAGTGCTTGCCTCATTTAAAGATGCTATGCCGTCATTCAAGTAGTGAGGTGTTGAGGTAATTTGCTGGTACTGAACAATGGCCTTGTCAATCAAGGCCATTGTTTTTTTGAATTGGTACTGCTGGATAACGGTAGTGAAACCCTTGCGTGTTCATACACGGCTCGCAGTTTTCGATAAAAGTGCTCCGTAGCGTGGAGTGATTGAAATCATTCAAGCATCTGACGAGAGTTAACATTGAACTGATTCCTCCGAGGTATAGTTCAATGAAGATGTTACGTATATTGACTGTGGTAGCGGTTGCTTCTCTTAGTATTCTTGTGTCCGGTGTACCGGTGCATGCTCAGGACCAGAACCAAGATCAGGATAGTGCGCTTGATAGCGACTGGGCATTCGGATTTCACGCGGCACCGCTTGTGGTAGGGGTGAGTTTACGCCGTAGCTTTGCAGACATCTGGCAGGTGCAGGGTATTGTTCAGCCTGATGGATCAGATGCCTATTTTGCAGCGCGCTTGTTACGGACCGCCACGCAGAAACAATTCTGGGAGAGTTACGTGTTTGCGGGTTTCGCCACAGGCCGTGAAGAGACTGAGTTTATATTCAACAGCGTTAAAACACCGACGGCGAGCGTGTCTTTAGTCAATCAGCTGTGACCGCTGGCATGGGAGTAGAGTGGGCCTGGAGAGCGAAAAATGAGCTACTGCCGCCACTGACCTGGAGTCTGGAGATGGGATTGGGTTACTCTGTCGAGAGCGCCGATGATTCATCCGAGTTTGACCGGAATGAATCCTTCCTGGCTTTTGGGCTAGGGATTCACTATCAGTTTGAATAAGTCATAGGCTGGTATTTAGTTGTGGAGTGCCAGTGACTGGACTGCTGCCTGAAGAAAACTCCCCGGCCCTTCTGATTCATTTTTCTGCGGTTCCTATACAGACTGACGACGGTAATATTCAACACAAGATGAATTGCCGGTAGCTTCTCACCTTGCTGTGGCAGCTATAGCTGATAAAGAGTTGGCCGGTGGTATTCTCGCCAGCCAGTCTGTCTATTGTGTTTACGCTGAGCCGTGGCGAATAAGTGTCTGGTTTCTTGCCTGGCACTGGCAGAGTTGCCTCATGGGTGCCACCAGTGAAAGATACGCTTGAAATCTCTTTGAATGGCAAATTGGCAAGCTCTGCTTTAAGCGTTTTTTTACCCCTGGTGGCCATAGGCAACTATAGTAAAGTAATAACCGTGCACAGGATTCGCATGTGCAGCGGTTTATTTGTCCCGATTATTTTGAAATTACCTTTATACAGGCAGCACAGATCATGACTCAAGTGGTCACTACACGGCATATTCTCAGTGGTGGCGCCTCTGTTGGCGACACAATCAAAGTGCAGGGCTGGGTGCGAACCAGGCGTGACTCAAAGGCCGGTATTTCCTTCGTCAATGTCTATGACGGTAGTGGTTTTGACGGAGTGCAAGCGGTTGTACCTTCAAGCCTTGCAAACTATCAGGACACGGTGCTTAAGCTCACGGCAGGATGTTCTGTGGAAGTAACCGGCACGGTGGCAGCATCACAAGGTGGTGGCCAGCAGTTCGAGATTCAGGCAACTGAAATAGAGGTCCACGGGTGGGTTGAAGATCCGGAAACCTATCCGATTGCAAAAAAGCGCCATACCTTCGAGCACCTGCGCACGGTAGCGCACTTGCGCCCGCGCACTAATGCATTTGGCGCTATCACCCGGGTCAGAACAACGCTTGCCAATGCCGTGCACAACTATTACTACGAGCGGGGATTTCAATGGATCAATACACCGATCATCACAGCCAGTGATTGTGAAGGTGCAGGGGAGTTGTTTCGGGTTAGCACGCTTGATCTTGCCAATTTGCCGACCGGTAAAGACGGCAAAACTGATTTCGAACAGGATTTTTTCGGTAGTGAGTCATTTCTGACAGTATCAGGTCAGCTCAATGTTGAATGCTTTGCGATGGCCTTGTCCAAGGTGTATACATTCGGGCCGACATTCCGTGCCGAGAACTCCAATACCAGTCGGCATCTGGCGGAGTTCTGGATGATAGAGCCAGAGATAGCGTTTGCAGGTCTTGATGAAAACGCTGAACTGGCAGAAGATTTTTTAAAGTATCTGTTCAAAACCGTACTTGATGAACGCGAAGATGATATGGCCTTTTTTAATCAGCGAGTAGATAAAGGATGTGTCGAGCGGCTTGAAAAGATGGTGGATACCTCGTTTGAGC
>CAZQKJ010000147.1:1202-8213 GCA_964593315.1 uncultured Granulosicoccaceae bacterium | reverse complement strand
TGCCTGAAAATATAGCATGACCAATGCCTGGCCTTAAACAGGTTAGATAATTCAAAAGCAGTATTTTATGGGCTTTTCGCAGGTAGTTAAGCCCGTGCATCGATTCATCTCGATGCACCAGGCAGCGACTGAATCAGTGCGGGCGTGGGCATGGTTGCTCACGCCTTTGCTGCAAGCAACGCAGTTGATAGTCGTTTCGGGTTCATCTATTGACTGACAGAGCTTCAAGTATCGGTTCCGCTGCCTGCCAGATGTTGTCCAGCATCACCGGTTGTGCAGTTTCATTCGGATGAATGCCGTCTGATTGAAACCACTTTGGCGAGGCACTCATACCTTCAAACAGTGATGACACTAAAGTTGAATCTGTTTCTTCTGCGGCTGTCGTGAAGGCTTCACCGAAAAGTTTATTGTAGGCCTTGCCGTAGTTGCCGGGCAGTTGTACCGATACGATGATGACATCAGAGCCAACATCTTTTGACATATCTGCCATGCGCTGCAGATTGTTCTTCAGATTCTTTACCGATAAACCGCGCAGCCCGTCGTTACCTCCGAGCTCTATGATCACCAGTGCTGGCTGGTATTCGGTCAGCAAGTCTGGCAATCTGGCGAGCCCGTTGGAGGTAGTATCACCGGTGACGCTGGCGTTGATCACATTGACAGCCAAAGCCTGGTCGTCGAGTTTTTTTTGTAACAATGCAACCCAGCCATCCTCGGTGGCCATTCCATAGGCGGCGCTGATGCTGTCGCCAAGTATCACGACATTTTGATCCGATGTTTCCAGTGCGGTAGCGCGGGTGACGGTCAGCCACAGCATAACCAGTACGACCGACCATCTTGCAAGGGTATGTTTTTTACAGCTTGTTTTATTCATTTCAATCATTATGTTCACAGATTTAGTAAAGCAGGCCCGTGTGGCTAATTTGAACCGGTATTTTCAGCATTGATTATCAGCGCACAAGCAATTTGTAAACGAGTCTCTGCAGGCGCAGGTGAGTTGACGATACTCGATAACGTCGATCTCACGCTGGCATCGGGTGAGGCACTGGCGATCGTCGGACCTTCAGGATCGGGTAAATCCACCTTGCTTGGTGTACTGGCCGGGCTTGATTCTGTCACGTCTGGTTCTGTATCGCTGCTTGGTCAACCACTGCACGACCTCGATGAAGATGCTCGTGCAGCGGTGCGTGCCGGGGATGTCGGGTTTGTGTTTCAGTCATTTCAGTTGTTGCCCGGCTTAAATGCGCTGGAAAATGTCATGTTACCACTAGAGCTTGCCAACGTGATCGACGCGCGATCCAGAGCTCGTGAGCAACTTGCACAAGTGGGGCTTGAAGATCGTCTCGGTCATTTGCCGGCGCAGTTATCGGGTGGCGAGCAGCAACGCGTGGCGGTTGCTCGAGCGTTTGTGATTACACCCAAAGTACTGTTTGCCGATGAGCCGACCGGAAATCTTGATCGCCGCACAGGAGACAAGATAGTAGACCTGATGTTCCAGCTGCGAGCTGAACACAACACCGCATTGGTGCTGGTCACCCATGATGAAGCACTGGCGTCCCAGTGTGATCGTGTATTGTCGATGCATGATGGTCAGTTGCAGTGAGTTTGTCATCTACTCCTGCGGGATCATTGTCTCGAGATTTCGGACTTGCGCTGCGTCAGCTGCGACGTGAGTTCAGATTATCTGAATATATGGTGTTGCTGTTTGCGCTGTTCCTGTCAGTAGCGGCGGTAACGTCGGTTGGTTTTTTTGCCAATCGGGTAGAGCGCGCTATGGCATCGCAGGCAGCCACACTGCTGGCCGCCGATGCAGTCGTGAGTTCGCCATCACCCATCACAGCTAATCTGCGCGACCGGGTAACCAGCGACTCACTCGAAAGCGCCGATGTGATCGAGTTTCCAAGTGTAGTGCTGACGGAGGAGGGTGAAACCTCTTTGGTATCGGTAAAGTCGGTTGGAGCGGGTTATCCGCTGCGCGGTGAAGTGAAACTATCGACAGAGCTTTACTCGACCGAACATGCAGCGGCTGCCGCTCCTCAAACGGGTTCTGTTTGGATAGACCCGCGCCTTGCAGGCGTGTTGCAGGTAGCGGTCGGTGATACGTTACTGTTCGGTGACGGTGAAGTGACTATATCGGCTTTCATCGCGTTCGAGCCAGATCGCTCGGCAGATGTTTTTCAAATGGCACCGCGCCTGATGATGAATCACGCTGACCTTGAAGGTTCCGGTTTGTTAGGTGAGGGCAGTCGTGCAAGATATCGTTTATTGGTCGCCGGTAGTGAAAGCGATATCAGTTCTTTTACCGATTGGATCGACTCTGAAAATGATCCGAATATTCAGTTGCAAACCGTTGAGCAAGGGCGTCCGGAAGTGCAATCAGCTCTGGTTAACGCGCGCCGCTTTCTCGGCTTGGCTGCAGCGGTGGCAGTGCTGCTGTCTGCAGCAGCGGTAGCACTGGCAGCCAGACAAATTGCCGAGCGCGATATGAATACTGCATCGTTGATGCGTACCTTTGGTGCCAGTGCCAACACTGTACTTCGGGTTGTATTAATGCGGTTGGGGCTTATTGCATTGATCGCGACCGTGATAGGCAGTGCGGTTGGCTTTCTGGCGCAGTTTGGTTTAACCGCATTATTGGGTCAATGGTTTGCAGCCGAACTGCCTGCACCGACAGTCGTACCCTTGATTGGTGGATTGGCTTGCTCGGTGTTAGCGTTGGTCGGGTTTTGTCTGCCGGCGCTGATGCAGGCGGTAGATACACCTGTGCTTAAGGTGTTGAGACGTGATCTGCCAGTGGCTCAACCTTCAATGCTTACAGCGATCTTAAGTGGTCTATTGGCCCTAGGAGTATTGCTCAGTTGGCTGACCAGTGACTGGAAGCTTGGTCTGTTGTTGCTGTTGGGTATGCTGCTGGTAATGGGCGCGTTAGTGATTATTTCGCGATTGCTGGTAGCGCTTTCGTTAAAAGTGAAGTCAGGGTACTTACGGCGTGCACTTGAGAGTCTGCGTCGTCGGCCGCAAAGCGTCAGTTTACAGATGGCGGCTTTCAGTGTGGGATTGCTGGTGTTGTTACTGTTAGCCATTGTCCGTAGCGATGTGCTGAGTGCCTGGCAGAAGCAAGTGCCCGATGATGCACCCAATTTCTTTCTGGTGAATATTCAGCCTGAAGAAGTAGAAGAAGTTGAAGCGTTTTTGCAGGCTCGTGGTGTTGAGAACAATACCGTCTACCCGATGATTCGGGCGCGGCTTGAGTCTATTAACAGCACACCTACTAATGAAATCGAGTTCGGCACTCACGGTGAGCGCTTTGCACAGCGCGATTTCAATTTGTCCTACATTGATGAACAGCGTGAAGACAATAAACTGGTGGAAGGTGAGTGGTGGGACGACAGTGATGACGCAACCTACTTTTCACTGGAGCAGGACTTCGCCAGTGATCTCAATCTTTCGATCGGTGATGTTCTTCAGTTTACGGTCGCGGATAAGGTGGTTGCAGGTGTCGTTAAGAATTTGCGCGAAGTAGAGTGGGAATCCTTTGCAGTTAATTTTTTTGTAGTTGGGACTCCTCAGGGGCTTGACGATAAACCGGCAAGTTTTGTCAGTAGTGTCTATGTTGCTGGTGACCAGGGTACATTTATAAAGGATCTGGTGTCAGAGTTTGGCGGCATTACAGCTGTTGAGATTGGCACGCTGCTGGATCGCGTTACCGGCATCATTGATCGGGCTGCGCTGGCAGTCCAGTATGTTTTTCTGTTCACACTACTGGCGGGGGTTTTGGTATTGTGGGCATCGGTTCTGGCAAGTCGTCGCGAGCGATTTAGAGAAGCGGCAATTCTTCGAACACTGGGTGCATCAAAAAGCTATCTCTCTGCGAGCACAACGCGTGAGTTTGCTCTGATTGGTTTTCTTGCAGGTCTGATCGCCTCAAGTGTTGCAGCAATGATTGCCTGGCTGGTAGTAGAGCGGGTTATGCAATTGGAGTATGAATTTAACGCATGGTTGTGGGTGTTTGGCATTGTTGCAGGAGTTACAGGGGTGCTGATTGCAGGCAAACTTGCGACCCGTCCGGTGCTCAGACAATTACCGATCGCAGTGTTGCAAAGCCAAGTATAATGGGCCACCCATGCGACACTCCTACGAACCAGATCTAACCCTGCTTGAAACCGCTGGCGATGCGCTTGAATACTTCGGCGCCGGCACCTCAGGTGATCAGCTGGCGCTTTTTAAAAAGACAATCGATCTGGTCGCTAACGCCACCGGCCCTGACAATCTGCCTGCAAGATTTCAAGCGCCGGCCCTGTTAAAAGAACTGGGCTCAGACCACCAAACACTGATAGCGGCGCTGCTTGGAGGCTCTACCGCACGTCATGCGATTTCACTTGAAGACCTCGGCAGCGGATACAGTGCCGCTCAGATGAGGCTGATCAAAAACGTTCGGTGGTTGAACAGTTTTTCAGTGGCAGAGAATTTGTCTCCGCACACGTCGATTGAAGGTGACCTGCAAGCTGAGCGCGTACGGCAGCTTATCCTTGTGATGGTAGAAGACGTTCGGGCGTTGTTAGTGAAGCTCGCATTTCGGGTGTACAAGATAAAAAAACTATTGCGCACGCCGACCGCGGATACGCGCGCGATTGCGCGCGACACGCTGGATGTTTACGCGCCACTTGCAAACCGGCTGGGGGTCGCGCAGCTCAAGTGGCAACTGGAAGATTTATCTTTTCGGTTGCTGGAACCCGACGCCTATATGCGGATCGCAAAGTCACTTGAGGAGCGTCGCGAAGACCGTGAAAAATATATCGGTGATTTTGTCGTGGCGTTGGAAAACAAGTTGCGTGAGGGCGGGCACGGCAGTATCAGTGTACTCGGTCGGCCCAAACACTTGTATTCAATTTGGAGCAAAATTCAGCGCAAGAGAGTCGAGGTTTCTGATCTTTTTGATGTGCGCGCAGTGAGGGTGTTGGTTGATACTGTGCAGGAGTGTTATGCAGTACTGGGTATTGTGCATAGTAACTGGCAGCATTTGCCAGGTGAGTTTGACGACTACATAGCTAACACCAAAGAAAACGGTTATCAGTCATTGCATACTGCTATCGTCGGGCCACAGGGTAAAGCAGTAGAAATACAAATACGCACCCACGTAATGAATGAAGAAGCGGAGCTGGGTATCGCCGCACACTGGCGCTACAAAGAGGGTGGGAGCGAAGATACGCGCTTACAAAGGAGTATCAACTCGCTGCGTTCGCTGCTGGATAGTAAAGAGGTCAATGACGAACACCTGCTGGAAGCGTTCAGCACCGATGTATTTGCAGATCGTGTCTATGTTTTTACTCCCACTGGTGAGGTTGTTGATCTGCCCGCTAAGTCGACGCCTCTGGATTTTGCCTATCATGTGCACACCGAGATCGGTCATCGCTGCCGAGGCGCTAAAGTGAACGGTAGAATAGTGCAGCTCGGTCACACACTTGGAAACGGTGATCAGGTAGAAATACTCACCGGTAAGCTCGCCAATCCCAGTCGCGACTGGATGAATAAGTCGCTCGGCTTCCTGCAGACCAGTCGCGGGCGCGGCAAAGTGCGATCCTGGTTTAATGTGCGAGACAAAGAATCTCACTTCGACGATGGTAAAGCCATTGTTGATCGTGAGCTTAAGCGTTTGAATGCGAGAGAAGTCGATGCCGCTGCACTATCCGGTAAGCTGAATCTTGAGAATACCGAGAGCCTTTATATTTCGATTGGGCGCGGTGCTATCAGTCACTCTAAGGTCGCCACCGCTATTAACGCATTGCTGGCACCCGAGCTGCGAGTCAACGATATCCCTCGTAAACGCAAACCCCGGCGCTTGCAGGGGGATGCTATAGAAGTGGCCGGTGTCGGTAGCCTGCTTACACAGATGGCTGCCTGTTGTAACCCGGTACCCTACGATTCTATTGTCGGTTTTATTACCCGAGGCAAGGGAGTCACGGTGCATCGTCGCGACTGCAACAATATATTGAACTTGCGGTCACACGAACAAACTCGATTGGTAGAGGTAGACTGGGGTGGAGAATCTATCGGTGAATACCTGGCAGGTGTTCAGCTCGTGGCTTTTGACCGGCAAGGTCTGCTGCGCGATATCACTTCGGCTATTACCAACGAAGGCGTTACAGTATCGGCTCTGAATACTCGCACCGATGATAGCGATCTGACGGCGCACATGTCGATCACGGTTAACATCAACAGTATTGAACAGTTGGTCAACCTGATGGAAAAACTTCGGCAGCTGCCGAATGTGATTTCAGTGGAACGACTCGCCGAGCTGAGTAGCGGAGGTTAAGCTGTGCGAAAACAGGAACGTGCTGACTACATACGCAAGCGTCTTGATGAGCTGTATCCGACAACTCCGATCCCGCTGGATCATACCGATGCCTATACATTGCTGGTGGCGGTATTATTGTCTGCACAGTGCACCGATAAGCGGGTAAACGAAGTTACTCCGGCGTTGTTTAAACTTGCCGACAACCCCCACGATATGGCGGTCAAAAAGCCATTGACGGTTGAGAAGATCATCAAGCCCTGCGGGTTGTCGCCGCGCAAGTCGCGGGCGATTGTCGAGTTATCAAATATTCTGATTGATCAACACGACGGGGTAGTGCCCGAGTCTTTCGAAGCACTCGAGGCGCTGCCTGGCGTCGGCCATAAGACGGCCTCTGTTGTGATGAGCCAGGCGTTTGGTGTGCCAGCCTTTCCTGTGGATACTCATATTCACAGGTTGGCTCAGCGCTGGGGCCTTACCAAAGGCAAAAATGTCGTGCAAACCGAAACTGATTTAAAAAAGTTGTTCCCGAAAGAGAGCTGGAACAAACTTCACTTACAGATTATCTTTTATGGTCGCGAGTTTTGCACTGCTCGTGGTTGTAACGGGCTTATGTGTGAAATATGTTGTGCGTGCTATCCACGGCGCCGAACAGCCCCGTTGGTCAACTCTGCCTGATTGAGTGTGGGCCGGATTGATTCATTTGTAGACCGAATTGATTC
>CAZQKJ010000147.1:0-1102 GCA_964593315.1 uncultured Granulosicoccaceae bacterium | reverse complement strand
CAGTTGCCAGTTGCCAGTTGCCAGTTGTTAGGTATAGTAACCTGGTCGTTCAATAATCAGTTGAGTACGGGAGCGTGGCATGTCTGAAAATACACTGAAGTATATTCCGCAAATAGCGATACGAAACTACGGGCTGGTTGCAGTCTTACTGCTGGTTGTCCTGTGTATGAGCCTCTATACCCGTGAGTCTGTTGATATCATATTGCTCAGGCTTGCCTGTGTGCCGTTATTGTTTCTTGCCTCACGCGGTGTGCGCGCGCTCTATCGATTGCCAATCATAGAGCACAGGGTCACCGTAAGAGCTGTAGAGTACACGGTGCTTAATGCAGTCGTTGTGGCTTTGGGGGTTTTCATCCTGTTGTGGAAGCCTGAGAGCTCTGTCACCGAGCTATTGCGAAACTTCCTGTTCGTGTTTGTTCCGGCTTTGTGTGTGCTAACGGCGATTATGCTTTTAGAGATATTCGAAAAAAAGAAGCGTCTGAAGAGTAGAGTGCCTGATCAGACTTTATGAGCGTCCGGGTTTTCAATAGGCTACTTTCGCTTTGTTGTGTCATCAGTAACTACTGGATGAACTCAGCCAATAAATTAACCAGTAAACCTAACCCGTGAATCTGGCAAGAGAATCGCGATAGACAATCTCCGTCTGTAGTTCTCTGCTTTCAGGTTTTTTGTTTTGCAGTAGCGCGAGCATAAGTGCGGCGGCGGATTGTCCCATCGCGAGTTGAGGCACTCTCACAGTTGTCAGAGCGGGGTAGACTGCGGCGGCCAGTGCAATATCATCAAAACCCGTTACAGATACTTGTTCGGGTATGTTAATGCCCAGCTGTTTTGCACGAATAATCGCACCTGTTGCCAGTACATCATTCCCGCAAATGACTGCGCTCGGCATACGCTTGTCAAACTCCGCGGCTTTGTTCATCAGTGACTCAAACGCATCGCCACCGCTGTCCAGTGTAGAGTCGGTTTCAATCACGGTATCGAGGATTGCATCATCGTGTTGTGCAATCGTATCGGTGACGCCTGCGATACGGTTACGAGATCGATCGTTGTGTTTTGAATAGCCGGTAATCATTGCGATGTTTTTATGGCCGTGGTCAAGCAC
>CAZQKJ010000146.1:0-8236 GCA_964593315.1 uncultured Granulosicoccaceae bacterium | reverse complement strand
TCAGAAAACCAGAATACTACTGTCCTATAGAGACTATATTTGCACGTTGCGTAAGGGCTTTTGGACTGACATCTTAAGTTGTGATGAAAGACCTGATCTCGATTTTTTCTTGCAAATATTTATTTGGCTGCAGCCACTAGAGAAAGTCGTCTCGACGTGGTGTAAAGGTGTCAACCAGCAGGCCGGGTTCCAGACATACACAGCCATGTACTGCGTTGGCTGGAATAACAAAGCTGTCACCAGGGCCGACTTCAGTTTCATTGCCGTCAATTGAAAAAGTAAAGCGTCCTGACTTTACAAAGGTAGATTGAACGTGTGGGTGATTATGCAGCTTGCCTTCTGCACCGGCTTCGAGAAAATTGAATGCCACCACCATGAGATCCGGGTGATCTGCCAATACTTGCCTGGTTACACCGGGATCGGTATTCACTACTGGAAAATTGGCCATAATTTTGTCTTGCCCTGCAGGTTGGCATTTATACTAGCCGGTGTCGTCTGATTCAGACCTAAGAATGAAGCTGATCGATGCGGTTGTAAAGCCCATTTTATCGGTGAGTGTACATTGAAAGCTCTATATGTGGCCTGATTTCAAGTACTTTGTCGGGTTTTGGTTTCATTGCCGAGGTGGGTGTAGCGTAGATTTACAAAACGGTATCGAGCAGTTGGCTGATATATTGGAACCGTGTTGTGAGCCGAATTCTCCAGGCTTTTTTTTATCTGATTTGAATCAGAGGTGCCACGAGCTCTTTTGCTACAAGATCATGCAGTACGGTCATGTAACCGTGGCTGCGTGCACGTTGTGTTGCGTCAGAAGTGATAGCGACTGTCAGAGATAATTCTGGTAACACATGTAGAACCTGCCCACCGTACCCTCTGGCATACCCTGCAGGTACACCTGCCAGATCACGCAAGAACCATCCGTATCCATAACCGTCACCAGAGTACACAGACTCTGTTCTTGGTGTAAAAGCGTCGTGCACCCAGTTTGTATCCAGAATCTTTTTACCATTGATCTCGCCGTTGGTCAGGTATAGTTCACCCAGCTTTATCAGATGCAGCGGAGACAGGGACATCTCATTGCCACCCATATAGTAGCCTTGTGGATCTCGAGTCCAGGGTGCGAAATCAATTCCCAACGGCTTACCCAGCCAGTCATTGGCGAGTTTATGCAAACTATGACCAGTCAATTGACTCAGGACTACCCCTAATATGTGTGTATCACCGGTCGAATACAGCATTCGCCCACCGGGTTCGTCAACAAATGGTCGAGTCAGGGCGTGATGTATCCAGTTATCACTGTTCACCCATACCCCATAGGCTCTTCCTGAGGTGCGCTCAAGACCTGCTCGCATAGTGATTAGATGGTTTAATGTTAGATCTGCAGTCTTTGCATTTACCTCTTTTGGCAGTAGCTCTGGAATTAATTCCCCCAGCGTTTGATCAAGAGAGCTGATCACTGCACGTTGACGCGCGATACCCACCAACGTTGCCACCACTGACTTTGATACCGATTTTATATTAACTGCCTGATCAATCGCCGGACCGCGAAAGGCCTTTGCAAAGATCGTTTTATGTTCTAACGATACTACAGCCGCCTTAAGTCTGTTTTGTTCTCTGGCGGCTTTTTCAAAGTTCGTAAGGATAAGTTGCAACTGCGAAGGATCGTACGCCGTCGATACAACAGGTTGTTCACTTGCAAAATTACTGCAGCTAAGGCTCCCGGCGCAGATCGCCATGCCACTCTTGAGCAGCTGACGCCGCGAAAGAGAGTTATAGTATTTTTTTTCTATGAGTACTGATCTCGCAGATGCAAAGAGCAATGACGGTTTAACTTGCATCGCTTTTGGGCGGGCTCTGCGCGAATTATAGCATGTTGGGATATATTTTCGGGTAGTCTAGAGTGGTTGGTTGAGGGGCTGTTGGATGATGTACAGTGGTGTGTAGCAGCCACAAGAAATGTGGCTGCCAATGTGCCTTCTTACAGACTGATAGTTCTAGCCAACCAGGCCACCATCGTCACGTGTAACAGCAATAATAGCGGAACGAGGTGCAGAATCACCGCCATCCGGCCAGTTACCTTCGCCACGTTCACCAGGGTGCTGAATACCAACGAACATGGTGCGTCGATCCGGGCTCCAGGTTAGTCCGGTCACCTCGGCCTGTTTGGGCCCGGTCAGGAAGCGTCTAATTTCACCGGTTGCAGGATCACCCGCAAGCATCTGGTTATTGCCTTGTCCGGCAAAATCTTCTTCGTTGGAATAGTTGCCATCGGTTTGAATCCACAGCATTCCGTTTGAATCAAACTTCAATCCGTCGGGCGAATTAAACATGTTGTCTTTGGAAATGTTATCGGACCCTGCATTGGCATCGTTATGCACATTCGGGTTGCCAGCGAGTGCATACAAATCCCACTCAAAACTAGTACTGGTGTGGTCTGCCGAGTCAGGACGCCAGCGTACGATCTGACCATACTTGTTTGCTTCACGTGGGTTTGGACCACCGACTGGTGTTTCATCTCCGCCGGCGTTTGCTTTTAAGCCGCGGTTTTTATTGTTGGTCAAGCAGCAATAGACCTCGGCGGCTTTTGGATTTGCGCTGACCCATTCAGGGCGATCCATTGTTGTCGCGCCAACAGAGGATGCTGCCTGACGTGTATGGATACAAATTTCAGCCATGCTCGCCATGCCTGTAGCCTCCGGTGATAACTCGAGCCACTCCCCAGTGCCATCATCGCTAAACTTTGCAGCGAATAGTTTACCGTCATCAAGCAAGCTATCTGTTTCACCCCCCGGAGCGTAAACACCGTTTGAGACGTAGCGATAAAGGAACTCACCGCGTTCATCATCACCAAGGTATACAACGATACGACCATCTCCATTCACTACCACCTCTGCATTTTCATGCTTGAATCGACCGAGTGCCGTGCGCTTTTTGGGGCGGCTGGTCGGGTCTGTTGCATCAACTTCTGTTACGTAGCCATGACGGTTGCTTTCGTTGGGCTCTTTGGAGAGGTCAAAGCGATCATCTATTTTCTCCCAGCCATAACCGCGGCCTTTGGGTGATATCCCATAACGCTGCTGTTCTGCGGTTAACTCAAGCTCCTGGTCTTCAGCTGCAAAGTAACCATTAAAGTTTTCTTCGCAGGCGAGATAGGTGCCCCATGGGGTTGAGCCGTTGCCGCAGTTGTTAAAAGTTCCCTGTGCAACAAGTCCGGCAGCGTCTAAAGAAGTTTTCATCAGATCATGACCGGCTGCGGGGCCTGTGATATCCATTTCCACATCCGGTGTGATGCGACGATTGAACGGGCTGTCTTTGACAATGGACCACTGCCCCTCTTTTTCCTCAATTTCTGCGACGGTCAATCCGTGTGCATTCATGCCTTTGAGCACATCATCGTTGTTTTCGGCTTTACCCTCGGTGCGATTGCCCCAGATGATGCCTTTGTTGGTGTATTCGTTGTTGGCAATTAAAATAGTTTTGTCACCATGTGCATAGACTTCCATGCCATCGTTGTTATCACCAAAGGCTTTGGCCTGGCTTGCTGCAGTGCCGCGTGTTGTGTGGTCAAATTCTTCACCATCAGACCACAGAGGATCGCCCCAGCGAGCAACAACATGTGAGCTGTAACCAGGCGGAACTGAAATACCATCTAATGTACTTGCATCGACTGTATCGAATGCAAAGCGGTTGGGTGCCGCGTGTGTGAGTGCAGGCATCAGTGTGTTGCCAAGCGCTGCAACTCCGCCAAATACCATTACCCCTTTTAACAGGTCTCTGCGTGATAATGCCAATTCCATTACACGATCAAAATCAGTTTCTTCAGGTCTTAGATTGATAAGCTCGTCGTGCTCATCAAAAGAAATGTCGTCTAGATTTTTCACAAAGATTTCCATGGCAAATGAACAGGAATGGGGAACTTCGTTACAGAAATCCGCTGGTGCCTGTTACGAGTAAATTAACTTAACACCGTCTTGAACTCATGCCAATGTAATTGTGTTGGTCGGTGCTTGGAAAAATATGTTCCTCTGCAAAAGCTGCTTCAATAATCTGGTCAGCACCCTGCGGGTTTCTGCTGTTTACAACGAGAAATTTGTAACATTGCCGTGTTACGAATTTATGACACGGGGAGTCGTAACGGTCACTGGTGGAAATGGAATGAGTGGTATTTTGAGTCAGTCTGGTAATAGCTTACTTTGAAAAGTCGCTACGATTTCAGCAAACGCGGTTGGATAGGCTAATTTCCCCTAAAAAAGGGCTACCGTCCGCGTGGCTTAAATTATCAATAGATCGATAGGTAAACGACCTTCTGTTCATCTGGTTGTCACAATTATCGAGTACCTTGCTGATGTGTTCGTATGAGTTCTTCTGTGCATAGTTATATTGTGGTGAGCTATGCAGACAGGGATTCAGCATCTATCGATGTGGGATTCCATACCTAACGCTGCGGGTCGGCTGGTGGTACTTTGTTGTCGGGATGGTGTTACCTTGAGGGTGGTTTGTTGGCTTGTCTTTTAGCCGTTGTCTATTAGTGGCGATCATTGTTGTTACCTCACAGTCTCTATCTTAATAAGTAGCGGACTTGTGGTTATTCAGAGTAACCGAGTTACAGCTAATGATATGACTAACTATTTTGACCGAGTGGTCGTACCGAAGGCTCTTTGATAAATGGTTTACGCAGCTGCGGTTCACTCAAAGTGGAAATACCGTGGGATGTTGGCCTGTGCTGGAACGTGCCCCGTGCAACCTGGCTATGTAGCTGTGGTGGCAGTAGATTCAATCCGTGTTAAGGAACAATTTGTACAATGAACCGTCTATTGACGATACCTCTTGGACTTTGATTGCAAGATAATCGTGTAGAGGTAGTCATTTTGTGTGTGATTTTGGATATACAAGCTATACGATTTGTGCTTCTGCAACAGGGTCGGTAGCTAACCTTTCGCTATCGCTTTATTTTAGGGTTTTGTGGGCAGGCTTATAAAATGAGAGACTTGGTTCTCAATTTGAAAACGGTCACATTAGCTACAGGTATTTTTTGTGGCTGCTTTTTCGCCAAAGCGAATGCAACTGATTTTACGCCTTCAGATATTACCGATATTATTCTCGTCACCGGTCAATCAAATGTAACCGGATCCCAAACTCAATATGACCCGATTCTCGATGCGAGTAACGATCGTATATTCGCTTTCACCAGCAGTGGTGATTGGGAAGTGGCAGACTTACACCAGGCGTGGGATGTGGATGGTTGGCACCCGGGCAACGGTTCACTGCAAGATCCTACCCGCTCTCCCTACAACAATCTCGCCTTTCAGTTCGCTAAATCGGTCGTACAAAACGATCCCGATCGTGTTGTGGGTATCGTGGTCGCAGGCGCGCCGGGTGAAGGAATACAACACTGGGATGCCAATAGTTCTTTCTCACAAACGGTCGAAACAAAAGTTCTGGCGGCGATCAATGCCCATGGTATTAAATCTGAGCTGGACGGCATTCTTTGGCATCAGGGAGAAACAGATTGGCAGTTCCATGGTACGTCTGATCCCGATGCTTCTACTTCTGAACGCAGCGACCCTGAATACTACCCAGACAAACTAAACGGCCTCATTGCGCGTTTCCGCAATCAGAATTGGTTTTCGAATCAAAAGCCTTTTATTTGTGGCGAAACAAAACAAGCTCCGGTTAACGCAAGGTTAATGAATTTAAACGCTGATGGTGATTCATGGACTGCGTGCGTGGCAGCCAGTGATTTAACCACCAGAGAAATGGATTTGTCGGTTGATCCGCCAGTGTTGGGCACCCACTTTGACGCCGCCGGTCTAAGAACCCTGGGGCAGCGATATGGATTGAAGTACTCAAGTCTGACCGAGCGCCAAGACAAAGCTGACACGACTGCTCCGACAGCGAGTGTGGTAGCGCCATCAAATGGCAGTGAGTTAAACGCGGGTTTGTTGGATATCACTGGCACAGCAACCGATGCTGAGTCTGGTGTGAACAGAATACGAGTTCAGGTCCGACAAGTAGGCATATCGCCTTTGCTGTTTTGGGATGGTGATGATTGGGTAGCGGGATCGGTATATCTTGACGCTAACCTTGAAGACGATGGAGCGTGGACCTTGCCGGATGTTGATCTGAGTGAGGCGGGTAGTTATCGCATACTGTTATGGGCTAGTGACCAGGCCGGAAACATAGCTCCCTGGCGAGATCATGAAATCGGTAATTTCTTGGTCCGATCAAATGACAGTACTTTACCAACAGCGCAGATTACAGCACCTGCAAGTAGTAGCGTGTTGAGCCCTTCAGTAGTAGATATAACGGGTACAGCAAGCGACAGTGAATCCGGTATTGACAGAGTGCGAGTACAGGTCAGACAAGTGGGAATCTCGCCGTTGCTGTTTTGGGATGGAGATGATTGGGTGACACGGTCTGTATTTGTAACCGCTAATCTGGAACCAAACGGAAACTGGACGCTCCCGGATGTGGAGCTAAGTGAGGCAGGCAGCTATCGCATACTTTTGTGGGCTCGAGATAGAAACGGAAACATAGCATCATGGAGTAATCATGAAGTGGGTGATTTTCTGGTTCGATCAAATGACAACACGCCACCATCAGCTCAGATAGCAGTACCGACAATGGGTAGCGTGCTTGACTCTGGTGGTATCGATGTAAAAGGAACAGCAACTGATGCCGGGTCTGGTGTCGACAGAGTGCGAGTACAGGTTCGACAAGTGGGAATCTCGCCGTTGCTGTTTTGGGATGGTGATGATTGGGTAACACGCTCGGTATTTTTAGATGCTAATCTGGAAGGCGATGGGAGTTGGACCTTGCCCGATGTTGAGCTGAGTGAGTCAGGTCGCTATCGCATACTGCTTTGGGCCAGAGATGGAAACGGAAACATAGCTGGCTGGAGAGATCACGAAGTCGGTGATTTTCTGGTGCAGTAAAGCAGGAAACCCTTAGCATGGGTTTGCAATGACCAAACACCTGCAAACGGCAGGCAGAGTATCCTGTCCCTGAAACTCCTCGTTGCGCTGCTATTGCTGATACGCATTATATAGTGCCTCTACATACGGCTCTGAATAGGGTCCTAAATACTGCTTTGGTCAGTGATGTGGATGACTAATTCATACTTATAGTTAAACTTCAGAGTGCTCGCGCTGTGCACCAATGGCGGTGCTGGATGGCGTAAACCGGTTTATCCTTCAGGCAGTGACAGATAGTTGGCAGTGCTAAAGGCATCAATCAATCCGACTTTACTTACTTTATGTTAAAGCCAGGATCAGAACCAAGGGGTTGATCGTCAGTCCTACGCTTCATGAATAGATCAATGAAATATGGTTCGGCAGATCGTCGGCACTCTCTGTGTGCAGCGGCGATTTTGAGCGTGATGCTATTGTCGTCGTGCGGGTCTGGCTCTAACAGCTCACCAGGTGACAGTACACTTAGTACTTCTCAAGAGTCCCTGGCTGTTGGAGTGTTGGGGTCGGAAGTAAATTCTGAAGATCTACCAACTCAGATTGAATCGGGTCCTGGCTCTGATGTCCTCGTGGACAGCGGTGATTTTCTGCCAGTACTATTTGAAACCCAAACGACTCTTGATCTTGAGTATGCGAGTGCGGGGGTTGAAATAGTAGAGCGGCTGAATGAATCGTTCATTCTACCTGCTGACATTGATGTTGTCTTCGCTGACTGTGGTGTCGCCAATGCTTTTTACGTTCCTGCTATCAGCTTTAACGCCGGTTTCACACAACCGGATGGGATGGTGATCAGCGAGGGTGGCGCTATTTTCATGTGCCATGAACTCACCGAGTTATTTTCTAACTTCTACGCCGATAAAGATCAATCTGTCAGCACCAGTATTTTTGTACTGATGCATGAAATAGGACATGCTCTGGTTTCCCAGTTGCAGTTGCCGGTACTGGGAATTGAAGAATCTTATGTGGATGGCATGGCCGCTGTGTTTGTGGGTGAAGCAGGTTTGCCACAAGGATCTGTGCTTGCAGGATGGTTTTTTGGTAGCCAGCCGAATACTCCGTTTTTTGATACTCATCGCGCCGGTCCTCAGCGCTTGGGCGATCTTGCTTGCTGGGGTATTGGGGCTGACTCGACCTTACTTGATGATCCGACAGTCGGAAGTATTTCTATACAGCTAATGAGCGGTGGTAGAGACTGTGTCGCGGAGTACCAGCAACAGAGAAACGGATTCGAAGCAGTGCTTGCTCCGTACATACGTGGGGATCTAACA
>CAZQKJ010000145.1:0-8245 GCA_964593315.1 uncultured Granulosicoccaceae bacterium | reverse complement strand
GTGTTGTGGTCATTGATACCGGTCCCTCAAAGCGTTACGGCGAAGCACTGATAGCGCTGATAGAACAGACGGTACCGGGTAAAGAGATTCTGCGGGTGTATAACACTCATCATCATCCGGATCATTTTTTGGGTAATCAGGTGTTCGATCATTCACTGATCGCAGCGCCGCAACAAGTGATCGATAACATACTCACCGAGGGTGATGCCTTTGCTGACAACATGTATCGACTTGTCGGTGACTGGATGCGTGGTACGGTGTTGGTTGCACCGGTTAAGGTGCTCGAAGACACCAGTGAGGAGATCGGTGGGCGACAATTTTCTCTTTTCTACCTTAGCGGTCACACCAGCTCTGATCTGGTAATCCGCGATGATGAAACCGGTGTTGTCTTCAGTGGTGATCTGGCATTTTACTACCGTGCACCGACAACCCCGCACGCAGATATCGATGTCTGGCAGCAGTCCCTCGAAGCGCTTGGCAGTATGGACAAGGAACTGATCCTGCCCGGTCATGGGTTAGTGGACAGCGGTGGCGAATCGCTCTCCCAGACTGGCGATTATCTGGACTGGTTGCAAACCAATCTCAGCAGAGCGGCCTCCAATGGTCTGACCATGAACGAGGCCATGGCGTTACCGATACCTGACAGATTCAAAGCTTTTGATGTAGTGCAAACCGAGTATGAGCGGTCGGTAGTACACATGTATTTGGCTTTGGAAGATGATCTTATGCCATTGATTGAAATGAAGTAGCACTGGCTGGCTTCGCCTGGATTTGGGCGTTGTTTTTTTGCGACATAAAAATCCGGTCTGGCCAATCTCCGCAAAATAGAAATTTTATTTTGCTTGAATTTCAGGTATGGTTTGGTCAAGGAAATGACTTTCATTCGGACCCTCACGGTCTGCTAAATCTACGCCTTAACGGAGGATAACCATTGAAGAACTTCAAGCGTCTTGCAGTCGCGTGTGCGATTACGCTCGCCACAACGCCCGTCACAGGGCTCGTCGGGACAGCTAATGCTGATGTAGGCATATCGGACATTGTCGGTGATCAAGCCAGCACTGGCGACATCGTATCTTATGGCCTGGGGCCGCGCGGCCAGCGTTACAGCCCGCTCGATACTATCAACAAAGACAATATCAAAAATCTTTTTCCGGTCTGGTCATTTTCTTTCGGCGGTGAAAAGCAGCGCGGTCAGGAATCTCAACCGCTGATTAAAGACGGCGTGATGTATGTAACCGGCTCCTACAGCCGTATGTGGGCGATCGATATTGCTACAGGTGAAGAACTTTGGCAGTACGATGCACGTTTGCCTGAAGGTATCCTGCCGTGCTGTGACGTTGTGAATCGTGGCGCAGCAATTCTCGGTGACAAAGTTTACTTCGGCACGCTTGACGCAAAAATCGTGGCGCTGGATGCAAAGACCGGCAAGGTGGTTTGGCGTAAAACTATAGCTGACTTTGAAGCGGGCTACTCCTACACCGCAGCGCCCCTGATCGTACCTACTGAAGCGCACGGGCCGCTGATACTCACAGGTAATTCCGGTGGTGAATTCGGTGTTATAGGCGAGGTTCAGGCGCGTAACCCTGAAACCGGCGATCTCGTTTGGACTCGACCGGTGATCGAAGGCCACATGGGTACCCTTAACGGTGAAGACACCACCATGACCGGCAGTGCCAATGAATCATGGCCGGGTGATCTGTGGAAGAACGGTGGTGGCGCTCCATGGTTGGGTGGCACCTATGACCCGGAAAGCAAGCTTGCCTACTTTGGTACTGGTAATCCTGCACCGTGGAACTCCTACCTGCGCCCCGGGGATAACAAGTGGACTTCGTCTCGTGTTGCAATCAACCCCGAGAATGGCGAGATAGAGTGGGGCTTTCAAACCACCCCCCATGACGGTTGGGATTACGATGGCGTGAATGAGTTTGTCACGTTTGATATGGAGAAAGATGGCCAGACCATCAAAGCCGGTGCGACTGCTGATAGAAACGGCTATTTCTATATCCTTGATCGTGATAGCGGTGACTTCATCTCTGCCGCACCTTTTGTCAAGAACATCACCTGGGCCAAAGGCATAGACGAAAACGGACGTCCGATCTGGGACCCTGAAAATCGTCCGGGTGATCCGGCCGAGTCTGCTGATGGCAAGAAAGGTAAATCTATCTTTGCTGTGCCAAGCTTCCTGGGTGGCAAGAACTGGATGCCGATGGCGTATTCGCAAGACACTAACCTGTTTTACATTCCATCCAATGAATGGGGCATGGATATCTGGAACGAGCCGGTTACCTACAAAAAAGGTGCGGCGTATTTGGGTGCAGGTTTTACTATTAAACCCATCTTTGATGATTACATCGGTTCATTGAAAGCGCTGGATCCAGCCACAGGCGAGATCAAGTGGGAGTATAAAAACAAAGCCCCGTTATGGGGTGGCGTACTCACTACTGGTGGTGGTTTGGTCTTTACCGGTACGCCGGAAGGTTTCCTGAAAGCCTTTGATGAAGAGACGGGTGAGGAGCTTTGGAAATTCCAGACTGGTACCGGCATTGTTTCATCACCGATTACCTGGGAGCAGGATGGTGAGCAGTACATCACTATCGTGACGGGCTGGGGTGGTGCTGTCCCTCTATGGGGTGGTGAGGTGGCCAAGTTTGTAAGCTACCTGAACCAGGGTGGCTCAGTCTGGACTTTCAAAATTCCGGAACAGCTCGCCAGTAAGTAGTCGCAACTTAACGTGTCAGTGGTGCGGCGCAGAACACGGCCTGAGTGATCAGGCCGTGTTTGTTTTAACAGCGTTTCACGACGCAGCGCAGTGTTAAAACTCAAAAATAAAAAGTCTGTGGAGACATAACAATGCAAAAATCCCTGAATATTGATCCGGCCAAATGTACAGGCTGTCTTCAATGTGAGATGGCGTGCTCTCTGGAAAATGAGGGTGTTTTCAATACATCTAAATCCAGAATCAAAGTTTTTACCTTTCATGAGGAAGGCAAGTTTGTGCCTTACACCTGCACCCAGTGTGATGAAGCCTGGTGTATGCACGCCTGTCCGGTTGATGCAATTGTTGTCAATGCTGCCACTGGTTCAAAAGATGTGGTTACCGATCTGTGCGTCGGCTGCAAAGTCTGCACTATTGCCTGTCCGTTTGGTACGGTCAATTACAACGCTGATTCAGGCAAAGTGGTCAAGTGCGATCTCTGCGGAGGTGACCCGCAGTGTGTGGATGCATGTCCGACTGACGCAATCACCTACATAGATGCTAATGCTACTGGCCTTGAGAAGATGCGCCAGTGGGCTGGAAAAACTGACAATACGGTAGGGAGCTAGATATGGCCTGGACCAGACAAATTCTGCGAGTAAACCTCACTGAGGGAACTTGTATTGCTGAACCATTGAACATGGAGTGGGCAAACCAGTATCTTGGTCAGCGCGGCCTTGCTACACGCTACCTTGTTGACGAGGTTGATCCACAGGTTGATGCACTCGGCGCTGATAACAAGTTGATTATGGCAACCGGCCCTTTGACCGGCACCATGGCATCTACCGGCGGTCGATACTCCGTTATCTGTAAAAGCCCGTTGACTGGTGCCGTGGCTTGTTCGAACTCTGGTGGTTTTTTTGGTGCCGAGTTAAAGAGTGCCGGTTGGGATATGATCATCTTTGAAGGCAGATCATCGACACCGGTTTATCTCAATATTGAAAACGACACGGCTACTCTGATGGATGCGTCCGGTCTTTGGGGTAAGTCTTGTTGGCAGACGGATGAAGAGCTGCATGCCATCCATCAGGATCCGCAAATGCGTGTTGCCTGTGTGGGTAGATCGGCCGAGGCAGGGTGTTTGTATTCCTCGGTAATTAATGATCTTCACCGTGCGGCGGGACGTTCCGGCGTCGGTACCGTAATGGCGTCTAAAAACCTCAAAGCGGTATCGGTTCGTGGAACGGTAGGTGTAGGCAATATTAAAGATCCGGCAAGATTTATGGAAAGCGTCAAGGCGGGTAAGAAAGTGCTGGCAGAGAACCCGGTAACCGGTGAAGGCCTGCCCGCACTGGGCACTCAGGTTTTAATGAACGTTATTAATGAAGTCGGTGCGATGCCAACCCGCAATATGCAGGAAGTGCAGTTTGAGGGGGCGCATAAAATATCTGGTGAAGCGATGCTTGAGCCACGCGCCAGTGATGGCAAGCCTAACCTTACCCGTAACGGCGGATGTTTTGCCTGCACAATATCCTGCGGCAGAATCTCGTCTATTGATCGTGAGCATTTTTCGGTAAAGGAAAAGCCACAATACTGGGGTAATTCAGGTGGCCTTGAGTATGAAGCTGCCTGGGCACTGGGTTCAGATACTGGTGTTGATGACCTTGATGCACTGACTTACGTTAACTTTATTTGTAATGAAGACGGAATGGATCCGATATCCTTCGGTGCTACCGTCGCTGCTGCGATGGAGCTATTTGAAACCGGCGCAATATCGGTAGAGCAGACAGGTGGCGTGCAATTAAAATTCGGCAGTGCAGAAGCACTGTGCTGGGCAGTAGAGCAATCAGCAACCGGTGAGGGTTTTGGTGCGGATTTAAATCTCGGCTCGCGCAGACTGTGTCAGAAGTACGGTCGTCCTGAGCTGTCTATGACAGTTAAAGGTCAGGAATTTCCAGCCTACGATCCACGTGGTATTCAAGGCATGGGTCTGACTTACGCGACCTCAAATCGCGGCGCTTGTCATCTTCGTGGTTACACTGTGTCTTCAGAGATTCTGGGTGTGCCCGAAAAAACTGATCCGCTCGACAGCAACGGTAAAGCAGGGCTGGTTAAAGCCTTTCAGGATGCGACAGCGGCTGTGGATTCCGCTGGACTGTGTATCTTCACAACCTTTGCCTGGTCGCTTGATGATATCTCCCCGCAGGTTGATTCTGCCTGTGACGGTGATTGGTCACCAGAGCGCTTGGTAGAGGTGGGTGAACGTATCTGGCAGCTCGAACGTGACTTCAACATGAAAGCCGGTATGACCGCAGCGGACGACACGCTGCCAGATCGATTGCTTAAAGACGCTGCTAAAACCGGCCCTGCGAAAGGCAAGGTATGTGAGCTCGACAATATGTTGCCAGAGTACTACGAACTGCGTGGCTGGACTGCAGATGGTGCGCTGACAAGTGAAACCAGGAGCAAGTTCGGAATACCTTCGTAACAGTAACAGCGAAACTGGAGGAAACATAAGATGGCACTGGAAGACTCAGTATGTACCTTGGTTCCGTACTTTACTGTCCATGAGGGAAAGCTTACAGAGTTCAAAGCCCTGGGTGAACAGATGGTGGCCAAAACCAAAACGGAAGACGATGTCGTCTTCTATGGTTTTAGCTTTAGCGGGCAGCGTGCTCATTGCCGTGAAGGGTATGCCAGTAGTGCCGGGGTTTTAAAGCACCTTGAGAACGTTGGTGAGTTGTTGCAGCAGGCTTTAAAAATTGCCGACCTCGATTCACTTGAAGTACACGGCTCAGCCGCGGATGTAGCGGCCTTACAGGAACCGCTGAAAGATTTGAATCCGACTTTCTTTACGATGGAATCCGGGTTTAGGCGCTGAGCCTGGTTTGTAGTTCTGGCTTGTTATTTTTGGCTTGTATTTTGGCTTACTAGGCGGGCGTAGTAAAAGCCGTTCAATGAGTGGCTTAGTGTGCGATATTGCACCATTTAAGCTTTGATGAAGATAGCGCGTATTACCTCTTCACTTGTTCCAAGAGGAGTGCGGTTATGCTGCAATTACCGCTGGTGAATCTCGTGGGTATTTTACTTATTACTGCCACTTAAAAATGCCGTTGATAACACCCTAGTAAATCTTAAGGGTTGGAAACAGCCGCTTTTTCTTGTCACCTGGTATGAACTCTCCGAGGTCCACGGGTTTGGCGTATTTTTCTGCCGGAGGGCTTTGCAGAGAGTTTAGATCTCCCTCCAGGAGTTTGCCGGTAATGGAGCCATCCGACTGCAGTTCAAGTTTGTAATACAAACCGTTCCATGCGTCTATACCGAACTCGGCCGGTGTTTTGCGGATGAAAAGCAACTGGTATTCAAGGTCGCTTAAATCGTCAGCGGTGACAACCGAACGCAAGTCATACGGGTAATCCAGATAGCAGAACCACTCAGTATCACTTTCAATGCATCGGAAAGGACGCATCGAAAGAAAATGTTCAGTAAATGGTTCGCCGGTTTCAATACTCAACTGCACAGTGGTTGAGCCTGTGGAGGAGCTGGTAAAACCGACTTCACCAATTCTGGTTTCCTGCTCACTGGAATCCACCAAAAATATATCAGCGCGCTCAGGAAAATCTGCTGATATTGACCAGCCGGGGGAGATAAATGCCAGCAGTAAGAGTAGTTTTCGCATGATTGATTCAGCCGTGCTTTCAGGAACTTTTTCCGCCATTAAATATAATATTTTCTGTACCACCAAACAACGTTGACAGAATTTTTTCTAGTCAAGGTCCGATGATGTAGCGACGCGCCTGGTAAGTTGGTTAACACTTTCCGTAAATATTATTGAATAGTGCTCAGCTGAGAGATAAAGTGTTTGTGAATCCTGAGCGAATCTGACATTGAGTTCTCAATCGGTATTCAGATACTAAAGAGCCTTGCGTGACGTTGCCTTTTACATAGCCCGTATTAGCCCGTATTAGCCCGTAATCAATGAGTCCAGAGAATACCCATGACCTTGAGCCGAAGAAAATTACTCAGTAGCAGTGTCGCTGCTGCTGTATCAACTTTTTTTGGTGGGCGGGTTTTCGCAGATGTCGAGAGCGTTCAAAAGGCCATTGCTGAGTACACCGGTGGTAGCGATTCACCCTACGATAATTTAATAGAATTTAAGTTGCCGGAAATTGCGGAGAACGGCCACAGCGTGCCAGTCTCGGTGTCTGTTAAAAGCGCGATGACCACAGAAGACTACGTTGACTCTGTGATGATATTTTCCGGTGGCAATCCGAACCCGGAAGTCGCTACATTTTTCTTTAGTCCGCTCAGTGGTGAGGCCAGGGTATCCACCAGAATGCGACTTGGCAGAACCCAAAACGTTTCCGTGATTGCAAAACTCAGCGATGGCACCTTTCACAGGACAAACCGATTTGTCGCAGTCACAGTTGGTGGTTGTGGCGTGTAGCTACAATCGGCTAAGAGCAGGTTTGATACTATGGCGAAGCCTAGAGTAAAAGTACCGAAGACGGCATTTGCGGGTGAAACAATTACGATAAAAACGTTAATAAGGCACCGAATGGATTCGGGGCAGCACAGAGACGAAGAAGACAACGTGATACCTCGACAGATTATTAATAGATTTACCTGCGAGTTTAACGGTGCTGCTGTATTTTCCTGTGATTTATTTCCGTCTATGGCTACTAACCCGTTTTTTGAATTCCACTGCAAAGTGCCAGAGGCAGGCACATTTAAATTTACATGGGTAGATGACAATGGTGATGTCACGGAAGCCAGCAGAACCATAGAGATTGCATCGAACTGATTCACGCAGAGCTATCTATGCGTACTTTGTCATAAATTAAATGCCAAATTTAACAGATCGAATATCTTTCAAAAGGTGAGTCAATAGGGTAAGTAATGAGTATTAGCAGACGACAATTTAATTCTTTGCTTCTTGCTGGCACATCTGCAATAACGGCACCGGTAAGTGTTACCGGGCAAGCGAAAGCAAAGGTTGTTGTTATCGGCGGTGGAGCTGGCGGAGCTACTGCTGCAAGATATCTGGCAAGAGACGGTAAAGGCGAGCTGGACGTCACGCTGATAGAAAGCTCTGTTTCTTACACATCGTGCTTTTATTCTAATCTTTATATCGGAGGCTTCAGGAGCTTCTCATCAATCACCCACTCGTATGATTCACTGGCGTCTGACTACGATATCAATATAGTCCAGGGTTACGCTACAGAGATTGACCGTGACAAACAGATGGTCAAGCTGACAGATGGATCATCGATACCTTTCGATCGTGTATTGGTTGCGCCGGGCATTGATCTTATCTATGACAGTGTTCCTGGTTATTCGAGAGAAGCAGCAGAGATAGCGCCACACGCATGGCAGGCAGGGCCACAAACACAGCTGTTAAAAAACAGGCTCGATGCACTGGAAGACGGTCAACAGATTATCATGATTCCACCACCTAATCCGTATCGGTGTCCACCAGGTCCCTACGAGCGTGCATCAATGATGGCGCATGTCATTAAGGCTAAGGGATTTAAAGATAGTCGTATCAGC
>CAZQKJ010000144.1:5888-8279 GCA_964593315.1 uncultured Granulosicoccaceae bacterium | reverse complement strand
AGCACCCAGCCAGGTTATGGTAGCGCCTTCCACGCTACCTCGAACTTCATAGAAAGTTTGCATGTCAGCCAGTAGCTGACATGGGTGCAGCTTGTCAGACAAACCATTAATAACCGGTATATTTGAGACAGATGCAAAGTTTTCTATGGTGTCGTGGCTGTTGGTGCGCAGCATCGCGGCATCTACCATTTCGGATAACACTCGAGAAGTGTCTTCGATAGGTTCACCACGACCCAGCTGGGTATCGTTGGGTGACAAATATAATGCGTGACCTCCGAGCTGGCCCATACCCGCTTCGAATGATGTTCGAGTACGTGTTGAGGCTTTTTCAAAAATCATGGCCAGTGTGCGATTGCGCAAGGTATCTCTGATCTCGCCGCGTTTCCATGAGGCTTTGAGTTCAATTGCATTTTTAATCAGCTGGTTGAACTCGTCGCGAGTAAGGTCGTCTTCGGCGATAAAGTGGCGTAGATTATTCATGCGGTTTCTGCCTTGTCGCAGTGTGTGATGATGGAGTCTGCGACGCGTCGGGCAATCTCGTCTGTCTCTTCGTTTGTTAAGTTGCACGGCGGTAACAGCCTGACGACGTTGCCAGCCGTGACATTAAATACCACTCGATTATCAAGTCCGGTGTTGACCAGACCAGTGCAATCTATGCCAAGCTCGGCACCGATCATCATACCTTTGCCGCGAATTTCTATCAGTTCCGGGCGGTTGTGCAGTGCATCCTTGAGCTTAGCCATGAGTCTGTCGCCAGTGGCTTTGGCGTTGTCTGGTGTGTTTTCGCTCTGCATAGTTTCAAGCACCGACAACGCAACTCTGGATGCAAACGGATTGCCGCCGAAGGTTGATCCATGATGACCTGGTTGAATTAACGAGGTTGCGTCTTTGCGTGTGAGGCATGCGCCAATCGGGATACCATTACCGAGTGCTTTGGCACTGGTTAAAACATCGGGCATAACTCCCTGACCAATGCTTGCGTACCAATGGCCGGTTCTGCCAACACCGGTTTGTATTTCATCGCACACCATTAGCCAGTCTTGGGTGTCACAGATAGATCTAATGTTCGCAAGATAGTCGTCATCCGGTACTACAATGCCGCCTTCTCCCAGTACGGGCTCAACCATTACTGCGACTATGTTGCGATTATCAGCGGCTTTTTCTATAGCGCTGATATCGTTGTAGGGCAGATGTAAAAACTCACTGACCAGCGGTGAAAACCCGTTGTGTACTTTTTCATTTCCAGTGGCTGCAAGGGTTGCCATGGTGCGACCGTGGAAACTACCGTTAAAGGCAATGACAACCGGCTTGTCTATGTTTTTGCGGCGTGCATGCAGTCGGGTGAGTTTGATTGCAGCTTCATTCGCTTCGGCGCCGGAGTTACCGAAAAAAACACCGTCCATACCCGTGAGTTCACACAGCTTTCTTGCGAGATTTTCCTGATGGGTGATAGAAAACAGATTTGATGTGTGTAGCAAAGTGCTGGCTTGCTCGGTGATAGCTTTGCTCACAGAAGGGTGGCTATGGCCGAGACCGCATACTGCTATTCCACCGAGTGCATCATAGTATTCTTCGCCAGACTGATCCCATAGACGCACACCCTCACCACGATCAAAAGACAACGGAAGTCGTGCGTATGCCTGGATCAAAGATGATGGTGCGCTTGTGCTGGACATCGGGGTTCCCTGAATGGTTATCGGGTTAAAAAAATAAATTGGTTAGCTGGTAGCTAAAAATAGAGGCGCTACGATGGTGAGGGCTGGATAGTTTCGCAACTGTTTTACGGGGCGAGTTGGCTGTCTCCGTCCATCCGTGCGCAGATCCGATCGACTAGGTTATGTAAGAATCGGGTATAAATCAAACCGTGAATATTTTCGCTTTTGAGTACTGCTGTAGCCTGTGGTCTTGAATCGGATGTTTTGTTGCCCCATGCTTGTGCGATAATCGAAGAAAATCCGAGTGTTGATCGGCGTTGTTTTAACGGACTGCGGCCGGTGCGCTTCACCCTATAGCTGCCTGCAATCGGGCGCCAACGGCAAGAGAATACCTCAATGGACATAAACGACAGAATCCAGAACCACCTAGACTCCAATCCGGTTGTGCTATTCATGAAAGGCACGCCTCAGATGCCAATGTGCGGTTTTTCAAGCCGGACGTCAGAAGCACTGAAAAACATTGGCCGCGAGTTTGCCTACGTCAACGTTATTCTCGATTCCGAAATTCGCGAAGCGCTACCGGCTTTTTCTGACTGGCCTACTTTTCCTCAGCTGTATATTAAAGGCGAGCTGGTCGGTGGCTGCGATATCGTGATGGAACTGAATGAGTCGGGTGAGCTGCCAAAGATGATTGAAGCGGCAGCTAATTAGTGCCCCTTCATAAGCAGGTTTGATA
>CAZQKJ010000144.1:0-5788 GCA_964593315.1 uncultured Granulosicoccaceae bacterium | reverse complement strand
CAGGTCTGGTTTATCAGGCCCGGGGCATCAGGTCCGGGTTAACAGGCCTGGAACATCATGGCGTTTTTGGATGAGTAATGCTGTGGGGTCTGATTTAATCCCCGGGAGATGAGTGCAATGCTTCCCAACGGTTAATAATTTTACAAAACAGTTTAGCGGTCATTTCTGTGTCATAGACTGCTGAGTGTGCATCTGCTGTGCTCCATCCCAAATCTGCGCTTTGTGCGGCGCGCGCCAGTACCGTCTGACCGTAAGCGAGACCCCCGAGAGTGACTGTGTCAAAGTTACTGAACGGGTGGAACGGATTGCGTTTGATTGAGTTTCGCTCTACACAGGCGTTGATGAAGCTCAGATCAAAGGCGGCATTGTGGCCGACCAGTACCGCGCGTCCGCAGCCGGCATCTTTAACAGCGCGTCTTATCGGTGAAAAGATGTGCCCCAGTGCATCCTGCTCCTTACGTGCTGCACGCAACGGGTGGTAGGGATCGATACCGTTTATCTCCATGGATTTCGGGTCCATGTTGGCCCCTTCAAACGGTATAACATGTGTGCTGATGGCGGGCTCTGGGTACAGCATGCCCTGATCGTCCTGACCAATCACCACCGCCGCGATTTCTAGCAGGGCGTCGGTCTGGCAATTGAAACCTCCGGTTTCAACATCCACAACTACCGGTAGAAATCCACGGAACCGGGTATGCATCGGGGTTCGGTTTCCGGGCTGATAGACAGGTTTATCGTCTGATTCGGTCATTGGATTTGCGGGTGCGCACAAGGCGTGGCGTCGGTGGTTAATACTAACACCGTTGCCACCCGGCATTGTTTCTGATGATCTTATTAAGGTTCCACTGTAGGGGTATTGAACACGAGGTCGTAGGTTCACGCCAGGTCTTAGCGGGAGCTTCTGGCGCTAATTGCTGCTCCACTTCTGGATACAGGTGGCGGTCTTGACCTAAGCCCGGGCTGTAACTGGCTTTAATTCCTGAGCATCAATACTCGGGCATCGAGCCCGCGATTGTGGCATGTAAATTGATGATGTCGCAGCCGCACTGCTGCAATGAGGCAGGGCAAAGGTGGTTATGAGTGTGTCAAATGGGTCATTCAGGCAATAAACGGCTGAATATTGACTATGCTTATAGACATCAGGCGGTGCTGGCAGCTCTGGCTGGCAGCAAACAGATCGCAGACAGGACGGACTTAGGTTTTTTGTATCCCGTTTGCCGGACAGCACAAACGAAGAATTCAAATGGCGCAAAAACTCTCCACAGTAGCTAGGCAGCAGGCCACCCCGGTAGATTTCGACGTACCGGCCAAAGTTGGCAAGTATCAGTTGCTAGAGCTCATCGGCAGCGGCACCTGCGGTATGGTGTACCGGGCGTATGACGCAATTTTATCTCGCGATGTAGCAATCAAGATCTCTCAGGTTGGTACGCTGGATCAGCAATCAGGCAAGATGCCGGGTGCTCAGAAAGCATTCATCACAGAGACACTATCTGCTGGGCGTCTGGCGCACCCAAATATCGTCTCTGTATACGATGCCGGTATCGATGGAGCGCTCAACTATCTGGTCATGGAGTATGTTGAAGGCGTATCACTGAAACAATATGGTCGGGGCAAGGATCAGTTATCGCCGCACCGTGTGGTCAGCGTGATTGCCGAAGTCTGTAAGGCGATAGATTTTTCTCATCAGAAAGGCATTGTTCATCGCGATATCAAACCCGCGAATATTATGATTGCCAACAATGGATCAGTGAAGCTGCTCGATTTTGGTATAGCCATTAGCACCACGGCAGATGAAGCCGCAGGCACTGGGCGACCCACACTGGGCACGCCACACTATGTGTCGCCTGAGCAGATCAGTGGAGCGGAGCTTGGCCCGCGCAGTGATATCTACTCGTTAGGCACTGTATTGTTCGAAATGCTAACCGGGCAATCAGTGTTCAAGGCAACAAAAGTTAAAGAGCTTTTTAATGCAGTACTTAACGACCCTGCACCGCTACTTAGATCAGTGCGTGGAGATTTACCGGTAGAACTTGAGCAGGTGATTTCGCGCTGTCTGGCTAAGAACCCGCGCAAGCGATACTCCAGTGGTGCCGAGATGGCAGAGGCGCTCGCAGATGTTCTGGAAAGAATGGCACCGCCGGATATGGTCTCTGCTGAACTGACTAGCTGGTTGCCAGTACTTTCCGAACTTAAATTCTTTTCCGGATTCAGTGAACGCAAGGTTGCCTGTTTTGCATCGGTCAGCAAAATTGCACGCTTTAGCTCCGGTACGATTGCGTTGGGTAAAGATACACTCGACAATCATCTCTACGTGATTATTGAAGGCGTTGCCAGTATCGGTGGTCAAAATGGCTTAAGTGCGGTTATCGGCCCTGGCGACTGCTTTGGTGAAGCAGGTTTTCTGCGTGGTGATAAGAGCGATAGCGATATCGAAGTGATGACTGATATTGTCGCACTCAAAGTGAAAGCTGCTGATGTGCAGTCGCTACCAGATGCGGACCAACTCGCTCCGTATCAGATGATCTCACACAGTCTGGCGCAACGCCGTAACGAAACTGAAGATCTGTTGCTCGATCTGGCGTTGTAAAACCCGGGTTGGTAAAAGCTATAGGCAAAAAAATACCGCGCATTGCGCGGTATTTTTTTGCCCGAAACTCGATTGCATTAACTCAATCGGTTTGATGCCTGATCATTTACGCGGCCTTTTTTTTTGCGAGCAAATGATTTTCCCAGTCGATTGCAGATTTGACGATCACTTCGAGGTCGTCAAATTTTGGCTTCCAGGTTAGCGTGTTGTGGATTTTATCCACATTGGCGATCAACTCGGGGGGGTCACCGGCACGGCGTGGGTGTTCCACAATATTGATCTCACTGCCTTTGACCTTCTGAACCGTATCCAGTACGTCTCGTACACTGTATCCATGGCCGTAACCGCAATTCAGGCGTGTTGATTCGCCACCCTTACGCAGGTAGTCGAGTGCATGGATATGCGCCGAGGCAAGGTCTGCAACGTGGATGTAATCACGTACACCAGTACCGTCTGCGGTTGGGTAATCCGTACCATAGACATAAATTTCAGGGCGTGTGCCGACTGCTACTTCTGCTGCAACCTTGACTAACAGAGTTGCACCCACAGTAGACTGACCGATTTCACCGTCGGGATCACAACCGGCCACGTTGAAGTAGCGCAGAATCACATGCTTCATGTCGCAGGCTTTGCCCAGATCTTCCAGCATGTACTCAGACATCAATTTTGACCAGCCGTACGGATTGATGGGTGCAGTAGGCGTCTCTTCAGTGCAGGGCTTTCCATCACCTAGTCCGTAGGTTGCAGCAGTTGATGAAAAGATAAAGTTTTTCACTTTGTTGTTCTGGCAGCACTCGAGCAAGTTGCGCGTGCTCGCGGTATTATTGTTGTAGTACTTGAGTGGATTCTCAACCGACTCCGGCACTATAGTGTGAGCCGCAAAGTGCATGACAGTGTCAATGCCGTGCTCGGTCATGATGCGATCCACCAGTTCCATATCACCGGTTTTACCGACCACCAGTTCGCCGAATAAAACACTTTCTTCAAATCCGGTTGACAGGTCGTCGAGCACAACAATCTTTTCACCCTGCTGGCCCAGCTGCTTGACCGTGTGACTGCCAATGTAGCCAGCGCCACCTGTCACGAGTATTGATTTAGACATTTACTTTGCCTCACGTTGCGTATAACGCATTGGTTCTTGTCTGAACCGTGGTGCAAAACGCACACGGTACAGGGTGGATTTTTTACTTGCCGCAACATACCCTCGGAAGAGTAGTGTTTGCCAAACTGGTTCATTTAGGCCAGTCTACTATTTATTCCTGCTGCTAATTGTTAAGGCTTACTTCCGTCTCAGGCACGGCGACCCGTTCTGGCAACTGCTTCCTGACTGCCGCGTGTAACGGCCACAAGGAGAAATTCTTTATGCAAACCGAATTCTGGCACGAGGCATGGGCCAAAGCGCCTGAACCCGGATGGCAACAAAAAGACTACAACCGTTTTTTAACCCGTCACTGGGCAGCTACCGGTGCCGTCCCTCAGGAAACAGTCTTTGTTCCTCTTTGTGGTCGCAGTTTGGACATGCAATGGCTGCGAGAATTCGGTCACCACATCGTTGGTATTGATCTTAGCGTTAGCGCGCTGGAAAGGTTTTGTGAACAACAGTCAATTGATGCTGTTTGCGAGCGTGATGGCGAGTTGAGCGTATTCAGAGCGCCTGGCTGGACGCTCTACGCCGGTGACTTTTTCAAGCTGCAAAGTTCACATTTGTCGCAGGTCAGTCGGGTGTTTGATCGCGCAGCACTGATTGCCATGCCAGAAGATCTGCGTGAAAAATACGCGACCCATCTGAAGGCTGTTTTACCGGGTGGTGTAGAAATGTTCCTGATAACAATTAGTTATGATCAGGAAAAAATGAAAGGTCCGCCGTTCTCTGTGCCTGATGCAGAAGTCCACCGTCTGTACAGAAATTTCAGCGCCAGTGAGCTTGAATCGGACAGTGGTCCGGATGCACTGGGTAATCTGCGCGAGCGCGGCCTCGATTCGCTCACTGAAACCTGCTTTCTGCTGCAACCGCAAGTTGACACAGAAACCTGATAAAATGCAGCCAGACAAACATCTGCTGTCACCGTAATTCACCTGACAATCGCCTGATATTCGCCTCATAATGGCTTGAATAACCATGAATTGACCGCACTATCGTGTGGTTTGCAATGGACCAATCGCTATGCCTGATAAACTGAAAAAAATGATCGGGATCGTCATTCTTGTTTGCTCTGTCGGAGGGGTTTCCTGCGTTGGACTGCTGGGTGAGTCGGTCGACCGGGTGACCGGTAAAACTAATGGCGCGAACACTCAGGTGAACCAGTGAATCAACCCAGACGTGGTGGTGCGAAAAAATATAATCCGGACGAAGCAGGGTTACCTGGCCATTCGATGAGTGGCAAGGCATTTCTGTTGTATCTTTTGCCGATACCGATGTTGTTTCTGGCGCTGGGCAAAATGCTCAGTGGTAACAGTATCAGTGCCCTGGGCTTTGCAGTCGCATTTGCACTGTGCATGGTGGCAGCCACCCTGGTCCGAAAAGGTGCAGGTATTGAGAAAGAAGCCATGCGCCGCAAAATTGTGCGCCGCAGCAGCACGATACCCTACAAAAGTATCGGTGCAGGTGTACTTGGGGTCGCGATTTTTATCGGCGCACTGGCTGGTGCAAAAATCACATTCATCAGCAGCGTACTACTTGGCATTGCGGCGGCAGTCGGATCAGTCTTTGTCTATGGCACAGACCCTTCTCGTAACGCTCCCGATATGTCAGCGGTCGGTGTGACTTCAGAAGAAGTGCTGGAAATCCTCAATGAAGCCGATGAGAAAATCCTTGCGATAGAAGCGGCAAGAGATCGTATCCATAACGTAGAATTAAAGGATCGGTTAAAGAAAATCGTCGCGGGCGTACGCGAGATCACCGGTATCGTCGAAGACGATCCGCGAGACTTGCGTCGCGCCAGAAAATTTCTCAGAACCTACCTCGATGGTGCCCAGCGAGTGACAGAAGGCTATGCCGACACTCACAAGTATGGAGACAATGGCGAGTTAGAAGACAATTTTCGTAACGTGCTAACGACGATCGAAAATGTGATTGATGAGCAAAAGGGTAAGTTGTTAGAAAACAATCTAACGGAGCTTGATGTGCAGATAGAAGTGCTGCAGCTGCAGTTGGAAAAAGAGGGAGTGTAACTCTTGAAAGTGAACTTACCGTCTAATTAT
>CAZQKJ010000143.1:6479-8283 GCA_964593315.1 uncultured Granulosicoccaceae bacterium | reverse complement strand
AAGGCATTAACGTTATCTCCGCTGCACTGCTGTTTGATACAGAAGAAGATGGTTCATTTGCAGCTGTACACGCGGGTGGAGCGGATCGGGCCGGTGATCTATTTTGTTGGGCACTGGGTGGAGATCCCGCACTTGCAGAATTCTTTACTGAGCTTACACAGGTTTTCGTGCTCAGCGGACGTGACTGCATAGGTGAATACGAGGCACAGCTTTCGGCCGTGTCTGCCTGGTTGCCCAACATAGCAGGGCCTGTCGGTCTTGCAGCTGACCGCACAGCCGCAAAGTTGAGCGGCATGTCAGAGAGCATGGCTGACGGTCTGCGCGATGCAGCCAACTCAAGCCCGACCATAACTCGCATCAAGGCAGATATTTAGTAACCGCGGCGGTCAGGTATTTTCCTGACCGCCCAAACGCGACTGACGAGTGCCTGAAAAACACACCTGCAGCTCTATCGCCATACCCTGAAATCCCACAGCAAATATTGGCGTCTGCAAACTCTATAGCATCATCGTGATCCCGCGCGCCACCGATCCTCGCAGCGTCTCTCTTACTTCATTTGGCAGATCACACCGTAACCATTGTCCGATCTTCTGAGTTACACTCCCCGACTGAGTTAAACCGCGCCATGTAGCTCCGCAAATTTTCCAGGGTCACCCATAGCCTTGCAATCCCGTGCCATTCAATCCTATGCACTGGCAGCCCGTTCACTTATACGCACTGTCCCCGGCAACACTATATTTAACGATTAAGATGAAAAACCAAATCAAAACAACGCTTCTCACACTTTCAGGCATATTCACAACAGCAGTGCAGGCTGAACTGACAGAGGTGACTTTCGGTACAAACTGGGTAGCACAGGCGGAACACGGTGGCTTCTACCAATCTATTGCTGATGGCACCTATGAACAGTGCGGTTTAAACGTCACAATAGTGCCTGGCGGTCCGCAGGTGAACAACCGCGCGTTGCTGCTGGCGGGCAAGCTGGACTACCACATGGGCACCGATATGCTGCCTGCGTTCAATGCCGTGCAACAAGGCATTCCTGTGGTATCAGTGGCTGCTATGTTTCAGAAAGATCCGCTGGTTCTGATAAGCCACCCGGGCAAAGCCAAGTCATTTTCAGATCTTTCCGATATGCAACTGCTTATTAGTGATGGTGACTTCCACACCTGGTACCAGTGGGCCATTGCTGCACACAATTTCTCTGCCGAGAATCGTTTGAACTACACCTTTAACCCGGCACCTTTTCTGGCTGATGAAAATATCGGTATGCAGGGCTACCTCACCTCTGAACCGTATTTGGTAGAACAGGAAGGCGGCTTTAAGCCAGAGATATTTCTGCTGGCCGATGCGGGCTATTCAAACTACTCCACCACCATAGAGACCATGGCCGACACGATAGATAACAAACCCGAAGAGGTTAAGTGCTTTGTCGATGGCTCAATAAAAGGCTGGTACAACTATCTGCACAATGACAACCGTGCTGCAGATGCGCTGATTATGAAAGACAATCCGGAAATGACACCGAATAAAATCGAATACGCCATTGATAAAATGATTTCAGAAGGTATCGTTATTTCAGGCGACGCAACCACCAAGGGCATCGGAGTAATCACAGAGACCAAAGTTACCGATTTTTTCCAGAAAATGGTCGCCGCGGGAATTCTCGAAGCTGACCTCAATTACAAAAGCGCCTTTAGTACAGCGTTCACCGGTAACGGCGTAGGCATGGAACTCATCAAGTAACAGATTTATTCAATTTGTCATATCACTTTATCTGGTCACTTTATCTGGTCACTTTATC
>CAZQKJ010000143.1:0-6379 GCA_964593315.1 uncultured Granulosicoccaceae bacterium | reverse complement strand
TCACTTTATCTGGTCACTTTATCTGGTCACTTTATCGGGTACTACTACACCTGTAGTAGTACCTTGAAGCTTCAGACAATGAGACCCTGCTGCACCTTTAGCTGATACAAATGCAGTGTCTCATCGCGCGGCCACTCCGGTGATGAAAACACCACACCTTGCTCCCAGAACTCCGGTGCATGCCAGGCTTCACGTTCCGCACGTCGTGTTTCATAGTGCTCAATGATCCGATCTCGCATTCGCTGTTGTCGATCTGCTGTACTTTCATCATCAATACGGTTGACCAATTCATAGGGATCGGTAGAGAGATCGTATAGCTCATCACCGGCACTGTAAGCCGAGACATACTTCCAGCCATCGGCATAGAGTATCTTTTGAAAACACACATCACCCGAATGACCGAAGTGATCACAAATCATTTCATCTCTTTTTTGTTCTCCTTTAACAATGGGTAGAAGATCTTCACCATCCAGTGATAAAGGATGGTCAATCACGACGTCCGCAGCACTTAGCAGTGTGGCAGTGACATCCAATAGATTGACGGGATCGGTCACTACTGCAGCGGGCTCAATCTGACCCGGCCATCGCATTACCAGTGGAATACGCCCCACCTCTTCTGTGAATGATGAATACTTGTCCCACCCGGCACCATGAGATGCAATACCATCTCCATGATCAGCAGTTACAATTAGAAGGGTGTTGTCATCCAGATCCAGACTATTGATAGCATCAACAATGCGGCCTATGGCAGCATCAGTTTGCAAACCGGATGCATAGCAGCGTGCCATGACTTTTTGCCAAATTTCCCAGTCGGCCCAACGCTCACCCGCACGATGTTGACAACGTAAATCACGTTGCACCCGATAACGAAGTGGCTTGTCTTCAAGGGACTCATCAAAGCTCGGATAAACAGGAATATCAGCCGGGTTGACACGATCGGCAAACTCCTGACTGGGATAATACGGATGATGAGGTCCCCAGAGACTCACCACCATAGAAAACGGATCAGAAGATTGAGCCGACGCAATATCACGGAGTTTTTCCACCGCCATGTTGGCAACAAAAAACTGCTCATGCACCTCCGACGAGCCAGACAATACACCCGCACCATCCATATAATCCCAGGGCTGATCAGGCTCCATTAAAACATCAGTGCCATTGAGCTCCGGTCTTAAAAGATGATGCTCGATATGACAGGTCGGTTGTGGTTGTCCGATTTTCTGCAAGTAGTCTTTGTACGCATCACTAGCGTACACATTACCATATTCGGGTAAACTCCAGCCGTTTAGCCCGTAATGCTCAGGGCCATGCTCTGTGCCGCAGTGCCACTTACCTACATAGTGGTTAGCGTAACCAGCTTCAGCCAGTGCCTGACAATAAAGTATCTCGTCTTCACGAAATTCTTTACGGTTGTACAGTATCGGGTACTCACAATTCCATCTCATACCATGTTTATCAGGGCGCTTGCCAGTAAGCAGGCTGGCGCGTGAAGGCGTGCAGACCGGTGTTATTGCATACGCTCTGTCGAACCAGGCACCCTGGCTTGCCAAAGCATCCAGACACGGCCAGCGATAGTCATAACGCTCTACGCCGTAGTGGCCTGCAAAAGCCACATGATCTGCGATGATATATACAATATTCGGAGACGATGATTTCATCACTTCTCTCTTTTTAAATGCCGACAGTTGAGTGTGTTCGCTTTAATCATCACTGATCGCTTTACGCAAAAATCCATTGTTATCATCAAGGCTCTTTTTCGCAACCGAAAAGGATACGCCCGTCAGTTTCATCAATATGGCGGTCTTCACTTCATAATTGCTTTGCTGCAAGACGCGGATCGCCTCAGGTTCACTGCAATCAGTGGCCTGCATAACGATGTTTATTGCACGTGCTACAAGTTTTTCATTGGTGGCGTCTACATCCACCATCAGATTCTCGTACGCTTTACCCACTCTCACCATGCTGGCAGTGGTGAGCATGTTAAGCACCATTTTTTGCGCAGTACCTGATTTCATACGGGTAGAACCGGTAAGTGCTTCCGGACCCACAACTGGTGATATCGCAATGTCCGCAACTTCCGCTATGGTAGAGCCAGGATTACATGACAGTGCAATGGTGGTGGCTCCAACCTGCTTTGCAAACTGCAAAGCACCGATCACATAAGGTGTACGCCCGCTGGCAGCAAGCCCTACCACAACATCTTTACTATCCACAGAATGATGATTCAGATCTTCCAGCCCCGCAGTCTGCGAATCTTCTACACCTTCCTGCGCCTTGAATATTGCCTCATGCCCTCCCGCAATCAAACCGATCACCATGGATTCATCGACACCAAATGTCGGCGGGCACTCTGCAGCATCCAGGATACCGAGCCTGCCACTACTACCGGCCCCTACATAAAATAGTCGCCCACCCATTTCAAAAGCCGCGCTGATAGCATCAACAGCGCTCGCGATATGAGGCAGTTCAGGTTCAATTGCCAACGGAACCTGCTTATCCAGTTGATTGATCTTTGTGACCAACTCAAGTGAGCTCAGTGTGTCAAGGTTCATTGTTTCCGGATTGCGTTCTTCGGAAACCAGTGTCGACAAAGTTCTTAGCAACTCATGTTCAGTCACAGGTTTTTCATAGCTCACTTGAGTGCGATAACTTGACAGTAGGATAAATCACCCCAAGTGAAGCACCACACCTGGCGCCGGTCACCGAAGGCAGACTACTCACTAGATTGTGAACTCGTTGCCGTGCGAACCAGGCAAACGCCATTGCCTCCATATAGTCCTCAGGAATGCCGCGATCAGATGTGGGTAGTATTAACCAGTCCTGCAAATGAAAGCTCAACCGTTCCATCAGCAATGGATTACTAGCGCCTCCTCCACAGACCAGCAGTTCAGAGTTGGATCCATACTGAAACGCTTGCACCTGACTTGCAATAGAGAGCGCTGTAAATTCACACAAGGTGCGTTGCACATCTTCTGCTGCTATCGCGTTTGATTGTTTTGTTAACTCACTATCCAGCCACTCGAGGCTGTAGTGCTCGCGGCCAGTGCTCTTGGGTGCAAGCGCTACCAGATAAGGATCACCCATTAACTGATCAAGCAACTTTTTGTTAATCGACCCCAGCCTGCCCCACGCCGCATCCCGATCATAGAACTTGCCAGTATGCCTCAGACACCAGGCATCCATTAGTATGTTTCCAGGCCCGGTATCATAGCCGGTTACCAGTTGGTCGGTCTGATCCCGGGCTGGTATCACTGAAATATTGGAAATACCCCCAATATTAAGCACCACGGTGGCCGAGTCTCTGGCTGCAAACAGTTGCTTATGAAAAGCAGGCACCAACGGTGCTCCCTGACCACCTAACGCCATATCAATGCGACGAAAATCAGCAACTGTGTCTATCCCCGTCAATGCAGCGATCAAGTTAGCATCTCCCAACTGCAGGCTAAAAGGTGCATCACCTGAGGGCCTATGGTAAACCGTTTGACCGTGGCTACCTACCGCCCTTATCTGCTCAGAAGACAGGCAAGCCCGTTCAAGTAAATTATTCACAGCGTTTGCAAACAGCTTTCCCAGCTTGTGATCGATTGAACCGATCTGCGGGAGCGTTGTACATTCACCGCCACAGATAGACAGGACTTGTTCGCGTAATACGGGCGGATAAGGATATTGACAACAATCGATCAGTTCTATGCCTTGCTCACCAATAGATACCAATGCCACATCGATGGCATCGAGGCTTGTGCCAGACATCAAGCCGATATAGAGATCATCACTCACGCGTACTGTAACTCGAACTTTCCACCAGGATTTAGATTAGAGGCAACGGAATCAATCAACTCAACAATCTCTTTGCCAGTGCTGGCGTCTGTGTTTTTAGCACTCGATCTCGTGGCAATTTGTTTTGCATCAGTGCCAGATCATGCTTCAAACTCATGATGAAAGGATACCACTCACGAGCGAGCGGACTTTTCCACCTCCACAAACACTCCTCAATGACTTGTTCTGTCTCTGTAGTAGGTATTGCGGCTTCAATAACTTCTGCGATGGGCTCATCGCCAAAAACCGGCTTAGTGAAATAGGGCGCTATTGTTTTGAACGCATCGGGTACTCCGTGCCTTTTAAGCGCTGCAAGCCATGCATTTAGTCTGTCACCAGTAGTCTGTGTGGAGCACGCAACATCCAGCAATAACCGATCTGTGTAAGGCATACCGGTAGGATTGATCAGATAGCTACTGATTGTCTCCCGCCCCGTCCATGGACCGATGAAAAGCCTCCTTGGACAGTAGTCGTTGGCATAGAAGTTATCCCAAAGTACGGTACGATGTTTACAATCTTCATGGTTACCAGCCGGGCTAAGATTCAATAGATCGGCCTGATCAACACTACCTGAAACAATCGCGTTACCACACAGTAGCACCGTATGCTGTGAATCAAGCTCAGAGAAGAAATCCTCCAGGTAATGGTTGTCGTTTTCAATCTCCATTGCATACACTCTTGGCGTTACCCACAACGGATGAGCTAACTTATCCGAGAGTTCATTAACAACACGTGCATGGGCCACCCCTTCACTCATAGCACAATTCTCAGTATTAAAACCCGCTTCAATGTCATCCCAAAGAATCAGGATGTCATTCGCACCATCGGCAAGAAAATGTCCAGCCTTGGAACACAGAGTTTCAAAATCAAGCGCGTAGCCGTTGCGGGAAAAATCAAAATTAAGCCCGGGTGCAATTCCTGCCACAACATTGATCCCACAACCAGACGAGTAGTTACAAAACTCTTGAAATGATTCACGCCACTGCGGTGAGTACTCATCACGCCATTGCAGTCTGTGCTGCACGTCTTCTTTGGGCGCATAACAGTAAGTATTTAACTGCAGTGCTGCAAGACATTCGGCTAACTCACAGCGATCATGCCAGCCCAATAGCTTTCCGTAGTAGCCCTCAACATAGCCGCGCACATTGGATTGATCAGGTGTTCTACTCAAAATCATCCACAGCTGGGAAAAAACGTATCATGCATCATGTTTTTACCACAACGGGCTGGGTAAACCGGTTTCGCATGACAAAGATCAGCACCAGAACCGGCAGCGTTAACAAAGCCGTCATGGTGAAAAAATTACTGTAACCAATCGACTCCGCAATAGATCCTGAATAACCGCCAAGAATTTTTGGGATCAAGGTCATCAACGAGCTGAAGATTGCGTACTGAACCGCGGTGAATGAAACATTGGTCAGCGAAGAGAGAAACGCAATAAATGCCGCACTGGCTAAGCCGGCAGACAAATTATCCGCACCGATCACTACAACCAGCATTGCAATGCTGGCGCTCGATTCGGCCAGTGCAATAAACAGCAAGTTAGTGACCGCCGAGAGCACCGCCCCTAAAAAGAGTATTCGCATCACACCAAAGCGTACCGATAAGAAGCCACCAAGCAAGCCACCGGCAATAGTCATAATGAGGCCGAAAAATTTCGATACATTGGCAATCTGTACCTTGGTATATCCCACCTCCTGATAAAACACATTTGCAATGACACCCATGACGATATCTGATACGCGGTAAAGCCCAATCAGCGCCAAAAGCAATAAGGCCAAGCCCATACCATAACGTTGGAAAAAATCACGTACCGGATCAACATAAGATTCAGTGATCATTTGACGATTTCCAATCCCGGCCCTGACCAATCCCATAGCCACGAACCAGGCAATGGCCGCCGCAATCGCGAGCCTGATAGTGGCTACGATAAAACTTGCTAAATGGCGATTATTGAAAAGCTCTTTGAGTGTATCTTTAGCACTGCCAACAATGCCCGAGCTCAGTTTGAAAGTTGCAATGAATGCGATTACCGCAACCAAAAACACCAATAAAAATCGTAGATAATCAGATGCCAGATACGGGTTGGTATCAGAACGATGAGTCGCAGGCTCGCGAATAATAAACGTGGTCACAACACCAATTAGCATCACTGCAGCCATAGCAGCGTAAGTATTCAACCATGCAGAGTAACTGTAAGCCTCTTTGGTCGAACCGAAATAAGTTGCAAGATACAACGCACCTGCACCCGCTACGATCATACCGATGCGGTATCCGGCAATATAGGTAGACGATATCATTGCCTGCTCTTCTGCCGGTGCACTCTCGATACGATAAGCATCAATAACAATATCTTGAGTGGCCGATGAAAAACCCAGTGCTACCGCAGCAAACGCCATCATAGTCAGGCTGGTATCTCCGGATGCCGGATCAGTAACAGCCATCCAGAGAATAGCGGCGATCACGGCAAATTGGGAAAGCAATAACCAGGCGCGTCTGCGGCCCAGCCATGATGTCAGTAGTGGTATCGGCAGCTTATCGATCAGGGGAGCCCATACAAATT
>CAZQKJ010000142.1:0-8343 GCA_964593315.1 uncultured Granulosicoccaceae bacterium | reverse complement strand
GCCGATCATGTACGCGCGAGTTCCGAAGTCATTGTTCATCACGACCAGTCAAGAAGGTCGGAACCGCGTTACCCAACCAGACAAAGCAGAACCAGACAAAGCAGAACCCGGCAGACCCCTGCAAGACAAGTTAACGCCAGTTACCCTGGTCCCTACCTGTCGCCGTATCTGGCGGTCGGACTGGGTTCCGGTGGCGATGTTATCGGTAGCTTTCGCGACGACTTCGGTGACGTTGACCGGGTGCGAAGTGGTGGAGGCTTTTTGCTTGAAGCGGGTGCATTAGCGCTGGTTGATCCCTATACAAGCTTGCGTGTGACTGCCGGGTATGAAGGTGATTCTGCTACCAGATCGAACGGCGACTCAACCTTTGAACGTTTCCGGTTTGACCTGATGCTGTTGCGTAGCTTTGGAGCTTCTGAGTTCGGTGTCGGATTAACCACGCACACAGGTGTCGGCTTTAGTTGCGAAATCAGTGCTATATGTTCAGGCAACATAGACTTTGATACAGCCATTGGCTTTACGCTTGAGTACGCACTGACTGCTAACAATTACTTCGGCAATAGACGCTCGAGTAATTACCGTGGTGTGATGCGCGGTGCAAGGCTCGGTTTAAGATTTACCGGAATCGAGTACGAGCCCGAGTTCGCAGAGGGTATTGATGCAAGCATAGTGGACGGTAGCTCACTGACAGCCTTTGTTGGTGTATCTTTTTAAAACTGATCAGAGCGTGAGTTATTGGGTAGCCGTGATCTAGCTGCTACACTGTGGGAGTCGATGTATTATCGGATCTATCGTTGAAACAATCGCTTCAGTACACACAAACTCTGCTGGACAGATCCGATCACTACCGAAGATCTCCTGAAAAGATTGCAGAACTCCGGGAAGACCCTGCTTGCAGAGTCTTCCCGGTTTATCAAAGCAAACATCTGTTTATCAATTCCGTTGATCCGGTAGTAGCAGTCAAGTCACAGATCGATCCGTCTTTGTGCCAGGGTTTTTCGGCTTTTCTTGGGATCAAGGACGACACACCTTACTTCAGCGTCAGCTGCAATGATTCGACAGCACTTGCCTGGACCCGCCATTACCCTGAATCTTGTTTCACTGACCTTCGATCATTAGGTGGCACACTACAAGGCAGTATCGCATCGATACTTGCCTATTCACGTGGACTGGATCACTGGCACAGTAATAATTGTTACTGTAGTAAGTGCGGTGGTAAAACCCGGATTGAAGCCGCTGGCCACATGATGAAATGCCAGGCATGTGGTGCGGAAACATTTCCGCGCACCGACCCTGCAGTGATTATGTTGGTAGAGCATTGTGATAGTGCAGGTCATAAAAGGTGTTTGCTCGGGAGAAGCCCTGCCTGGCCTGAAGGCTGTTACTCGACACTGGCAGGCTTTGTAGAGACGGGTGAATCGATAGAGTCGGCAGTGATTAGAGAAGTGTTTGAAGAAACAGCTATTACTGTTTCCAATCCCGTTTATGTCACCTCGCAGCCTTGGCCGTTCCCGCAGTCGCTGATGTTGGGCTTTACCGCGACAGCAGAGGACGCAGATATCCTGCTTGATCAGCACGAACTCGCAGATGCAAAGTGGTACAGCGTTGAGGAGATAGCGAGCTTTGGAGAATGGGCGGACGACTCAAGCGGCCCGAAGTTGCCCAGAGTCGATTCAATCGCGCGCTTTCTTATTGATAACTGGGTGTCAGAAAATGTCAAAACCCGGTGATTTGATCCGGTTTAGATAGGGCCCGATATGGAAATCAGCGATTTTGCCCTTATATATTGGCAGTACATAACAAGATAGCGGGTGAAAACGATGAAATCGAATAATGACAAGCAACGCTACACCGAGGCGGGCGAGCAGGCAGCACAGATAATCGGTGAGTTCGTCTCTATGGCAGGTGAGTTTTCTCGAAGAATCGAGGAAAACTTTGGTGCCTCTGCCAATGATCATCGCCACCCTTCACACGCATCACATCAAGCAAATCCTGGTCAGGATCAACCCGATCCATCTCATTTGAACCATGGTCGATCAAAAGACAGCCGATCATCAGACAGCTGGACGCATGCCGGTGACTATCTTCGCGAACTGCGTGAGGCTGCAGGTTTAACCATTGAAGGGTTTGCTGATGCTCTGAATCAAAGAGATGCGGCAAACACGATTAAAGGGATTGAATCCGGACGGGTGGAATTTCCGACGCAGTGGCTGGATAAAGCCGCAGAGATTTTAAAGCAGGGTAATCCGGCTGAGTTTTTTGACACTTTAAAAAATTGTTATGACCAAAGTCAGAACTCGACAGTAGCTTCAACAGGTAAAACTGACAGCAGTACTGATATCGCTGCAGAACAGATTGATGAATTATCTGGTAGTGCACCCGGTGACCGAAAATCTACCCAAACACGCGCTGAAAAGCTTGCCTCCATATTTTCTGATCAGCAAGTGCTTGATGAACTGACAGATGAAAAATTTGACGAGTTATCGCGCTTTATGCAGTCGAGTTTTGCCTCGGCACTGCAACTGGTAGCGGACGATAAACCCTAAGGGAGTTAAGTATCATGCCTTTATCCCTAGATCAGTCAGTTACCTTTTTCGGTTGGTGCACTGTGGTTAATAGCGTGATACTTACACTATTTACGATAGTATTAATGCTCGGTAGTGGCTGGATTGCGCGACTCCACAGCAGGTTGTTTGCATTGGCTGAAGATGAAGTGAAACTGGATTACTTCAGATTTCTGGCAAATTATAAGCTTCTGATACTGGCGTTTAACATCACACCGCTTATCGCGTTGAAGATTTTGCAAATATCAGTCTGACAGACTGAATTGCCTGTCAGATTTTTTATTGATCAATAAGCAAGGCTCACGATCATCTTCTTTTCAGTGCCAGGTTACACCAGTGTGACCAGTTCTTCAGAGCTGGTCGGATGAATCGCTATCGTGTCATCGAAGTCTTTTTTACAGGCACCCATTTTAAGCGCGACGGCGAAGCCCTGTAGCATCTCATCGACCCCAGCGCCAATCAGATGTATGCCAACTACCTTTTCTTCGCTACCGGTGACTACTAGTTTAATGGCAGTTTTTTGCGGGTGTGTAGTGAAAGCGTGATACATCGGCTTGAAGGACGCCTGATAGCACTTTACTTCGTCACCGAATTTATCGCGAGCTTGCGCTTCCGTCATTCCCACAGCTCCGATAGGCGGATGACTGAATACCACAGAGGCAACATTGTCATAGTTTAAGTGTCGGTCTGTCATGCCTGCGTACAATCGTTCGGCCAGTCTGCGGCCTGCAGCGATGGCAACGGGTGTCAGTTGTTCGCGACCTGTGACATCCCCAATCGCAAAGATGTTGTCGACATTGGTTGCCTGCCATTTATCCGTTGGAATGTAACCTCTGCTGTCTGCTTTAACGCCCGCGTTTTCAAGATTTAGTTCATCTGACAGAGGACGTCTGCCAATAGCCCAGATTACTTGTTGGTATTCTCCCAGGTCTTTGTTGTCCTTACTTGTCAGGTTGATGCCTGAATCGCCAGACTTAAGCTCGGCAAGATCGGTATTGTTGATTATTTTGAGTCCTTCATCGTGCATAATTTCTGTCAGTGTTGATGACAGCAGATCATCGAACTCACGCAAAAAGTGCTCACGACGTATGATCAAGCTGACATCGGCACCGAGTGAATGCAACATACCGGCTAGTTCAACTGCGATATAACCAGCACCGACCACTGCTACTTTGGTTGGCATTTCTGTCAGTTCGAAAAACCCGTCAGAGGTGATACCGAGCTCACTACCGGGTATATCAGGCACAATCGGTGTGCCGCCAGGTGCTAAAATGATTCGTTCGGCAGTGTATTGTTTGTCGCCAACCTTAACTGTGTGATTATCGACCAGTGAACCATGGCCTGCCAGATATTCGACATTCTCTTTTTCCAGATTGGTCTCGTAAATACCGTTTAGCCGGTGAATGTACTTTTCGCGATCAATAACAAGCTTATTCCAGTCAAATCCCTTTTGTTCTACATCGAATCCGTAATCTGGCGCGTCTTTTATTGCATGTGCGATATGTGCGCCGTACCACATGACTTTTTTCGGCACACAGCCCCGGTTGACGCAAGTGCCGCCGAGGCGGTCGAATTCTACAACGGCACATTTAGCACCGTGTTTGGCGGCTCTTCTGGCGGCTGCGACTCCGCCGCTGCCACCGCCGATGGCGATCAAATCGTATTGGTAGGTCATTTGTTTCCGGAAAGATTGTGTATCTCAGGCCGAAAGTCTAACGCACTGGCCCGCAAGGTTTACAATTGATTTAATCGAATTGTATTTAACCCATCGCAAGAATAGAAATCATGTCGCTCACTGGTATCCCCCCACCCATAGCCGAACGCTTGTACCACTACGCGCGGCTTGTGCGTGCCGATAAGCCGGTAGGTGCGGCTTTACTGATGTGGCCGATGTTGTGGACACTGTGGGTAGTCTCGGCTGGTAAGCCGGGAATTGCTGTGCTTTTGGTATTTATCTGTGGCACTTTTTTGATGCGCTCGGCCGGATGTGCAATCAACGATTTTGCCGATCGGGGTATCGATGGGCAGGTAGAACGGTCAAGACACCGGCCCATAGTCAACGGAGATGTTTCTCCCGGTGAAGCGGTGATGGTAGCGATTGTATTGTCACTGCTGTCGTTTGCGCTGGTGCTATGTATGAATCGATTGACCGTAGCGCTTTCTTTTGTGGCGGTTGTATTGGCGTTTCTGTATCCGTTTACCAAACGGGTTACCTACTGGCCGCAGTTGTTTCTGGGGCTGGCCTTCGGCTGGGCGGTGCCTATGGTTAGCGCTGCACAGACAGGTGCAATTCAACCTGTTGCCTGGTTTATCTATCTTGTCGCTATCGTTTGGGCACTTGCTTACGACACGATTTACGCCATGGTAGACAGGCCTGACGATATAAAACTTAAGGTAAAATCGACCGCGATTCTATTTGGTGATAAAGATGTATTGATTGTTATGCTGTTGCAAGTCGCAGTACTTGCGGCAATAACCCTGGTTGGTTTGTTTTATAGTTTGGGATGGTTGTTTCTACTTGGTATGTTAGCAGCATCAGCAGTACTTTTTCGTCAATGGCAGCTGATCAAAGGGCGGGATCCTGCATCTTGCTTTACGGCCTTCAGACTAAACAATCTTATGGGTGCTTTGATATTCCTCGGAATATTTCTGGATTATCTGATCAGGTTGCAGGTGGATTAATGCCGGTGCGGAAAAAAATACGTGTATAACTTTATAACGCAGCTGATAAGAAACAATAGCGAGTTGCTGAGAGATGATTCTGTTTCATCGAATAGCGATTCGGTTGAATTACAATCGGCACTGACGACACTTGCAATTGCACAGGCATCGCTGAGGCGCATAGACCTATATGAGCAAAATGTTGATTATCCGCGTCAGGTGGTGATCACAGGACCTACGCAGGTTGGTAAAAGTGCAATGGTTAATCTGCTACTGCAACAACAGCTTGCCGATTCCAACGCCACCGCCGGCTACACGGTGCATTGTCAGGGGTTTCATGCGGTTTCAAGCAAGACGGATAGATACCAAACAGACCAACATTGGGCGACTCAGTATTTTGGTGATGATTTGCAATTGTCTGCACAAGGCGCACTGGATCCGCTGGTGCTCGGAGAGTACTCATTGCAGGAGACCGTCGTTCAGAGTGCCGGCTTTCAAGATACCGTTCTGTGGGATACGCCGGACTTTGATTCGATAAGATCTTTTGAATATCGTGCGCCATTGGTTAAAGCCGTGGCACTGGCCGATCTGGTCGTTTTTGTTGTCAGTAAAGAAAAGTACGCTGATCAAACGGTATGGCTGATTTTAGAGATGCTGGCCAGTAGAGCGATACCGGTAGTCGTTGTGATGAACAAAGTACCGGTGGGAGTTCGTGCTGAGCTTAAAGCATCGTTTGAAGGTAAGTATCGAATTGCATTGCCCGAACTCGACTTACCAGAGATAGGTTTTGTTGATGAATTTCCCCAAGGGTTCGACCTAATGGAAACTGCTGCCAGTGCTGAGCTAGATCAGCTGCGGGAATTAGTACAGAGTCGTATTCAACGAGTGGAACTAGCGCAACTCAAAAACGATACTACCAATTATCTAAAGCACAACTGGGACAGCTGGACTGCCGGTATTAGCAGTGAACATCGTTTGCAACGCGACTATCAGAACCTGGTAGATAGAGTTTGTGAAGATACTCTGCAGCGATACCGAACAGAGTACATCGATAGTGATCGCCATCGAGAGGTGATTCAAATGGCGCTATCAGAGTTATTGGTGCTACTTGAAGTCCCCGGTATGGCTAAGCCGCTGGGCAAGATTCGTAATCTGGTAACCTGGCCGGTTCGAACAATCCTGTCGACTGCAAAAGATCCATCTCCAGTCGCCAATGATGATCGCAATGAAGAACGACGATTGCTGGATGAATTGGGAAAGCATGCCATTGCGTCACTGAGTGCCTCGATTTCACGACTTGAGACCAATGAAATCTGGTGGCGAGAGGTTCGTGCTGAACTTGACCAGGCGAGCCCGGATATTTCTGCCAAGTACCACCAGGGGCTTGATAACTACCATACTTTGTTAAAGGTAGAAATTGATCGAGCTGCACAGTCTTTGTATCAGAACCTGCAGCAGCAGCCGGCTACTTTAAACAGTTTGCGCGCAGCCCGAGTCACTGCAGATGCGGCGGCTGTGGTGTTGGCGGTTAAATCCGGTGGGCTTGGTGCAGTGGATCTGGTGGTAGCACCCGCCATGCTCTCTCTCACTACACTCTTAACCGAAGGCGCTCTTGGCAAGTATATGAAGAGAATTCAGAAGAAGCTCACCGCTTACCAGGAAAAGGAAGTTCGATCCGTGATTGAAAGAAGGTTAGCCAGGCCGTTGCATGCGCTGGTAAAGAGTCCATCAAACGATTTTATAACAGAGGATCAGCTGCAAACCATGAGTCAGAAACTGGAGGCGGGAGATGTCTGAGAAACTGGCTCGCCAGTTGTTTGCCGAATCCCGTCAGCTTCGTGCTGATCTTGCTTCATCCGGCTGGAGCCGTGATACGGATGTTCCGCTGGTTGACAACAAAAGCCCGGAAGATCTTTTTAATAGCAAAGAGCGGCCGCTCGTTGTCGGATTGTTTGGCGGGACAGGGGTTGGCAAGAGCTCATTGTTGAACCGCCTTGCCGGGGCGGATATCGCACGCACTGGTGTAGTTCGGCCCACATCGATGGAAATCACTGCCTATCTTCACAATAAGGTTCAACTGGAAGCACTCCCTGAGCATTTTTCGGCGGCGCGTTTATCCGAGAACAGGCACAGCAATGATCAGTTAGCGAGTGTTATGTGGGTTGATATGCCTGACTTTGACAGTGCAGAAACTGAAAACAGAGATCAGGTGTTGCAGTGGTTGCCACATATTGATCTATTGATATATGTAGTGACACCGGAACGTTATAAAGATGCAGAAGGTTGGCGTATGATGCTTGAGAATGGTTATCGGCACGCCTGGTTGTTTGTCATGAACAAGTGGGACATGGCAGATCCATTGCAATTTAAAGACTTCACAAAATTACTGGTTCAGGCGGGTTTTGAAAGCCCGCAGGTTTTTAAAACCGTGTGTAAAAAACCTGATGATGCGTCAATACAGGAGAGCAAGCTTCACCCGGATGATCAATATGCTGCAATGGTGCAGGTGATCGCCTCTCTTGCCAATCATAATATTATTCAGCACCTACATGATCGCGGATGGCTGCGTCGACTCACGGCAGCACAGGGCAATATTAAAAAAGAAACTGAGCAACTAGTTGTAAGTAGTAAGTTGGGTGTGCATGAGAGTTTTGATACGCGCTTTACAGAATTTTCCAACGCCGCAGCTGCCCATCTTGATTCGCCTTTTAAAACTCATGCCGCTTTGTTTGCCGATGATAAGACTAATCCGATTGTCAATGTCGTTAAGTCAATTGGAGGAAGTAATGGTAAAACCGAAGTGGCCAACCGCATTGCTGCTCGCAATGAACCCGATGCGCTGTGGGATGATTGGCTAACAATAAGGTTGCAGGACACGATTCGGCAGTTTGAATTAGCGCAAGTGGAACATGGTGTTCCGGAAGCAGTACTGTCATCAGCGCATGAAATCAATGCGGACAATGTATCCGGTGTTATCAAGACGCAGCTAAAATTGTCTGTCGAAGACGCTATTAAAAACCCGGGAACCTGGTGGAGTCGGTTGCTGTCATCTTTGGCATCAGTGCTTCAGATCCTTTTACCTGTCGCAGCACTCGGGTGGATTGCGTACCGTGTAGTA
>CAZQKJ010000141.1:0-8382 GCA_964593315.1 uncultured Granulosicoccaceae bacterium | reverse complement strand
TATAGCCTACGAACCTGCCCACGCCCAGAGGACGTGGTTATAAAACGCTAATATAATTTTTTTGTCCATACAAATTCACACTGTTTTTTACACCAACACCCGAGTCGTTTTGTGCAAGTACTGTTGTTGGTACCCGTATGTGACGGATGCCCCGATGCGAGGTGGCAGCCACCAGACCCACTGCATCGAGAAGTGCACCACCTCCAATTCCAATCACATAAGAGTGTCTGTCAATGTGATGATCAGCCACTACTTTTTGCGTCCGCTCAATAAAATGTAGTTCAGATTTTATTTTCTCACCCGACGGCATCGCAATCGGCGCAGTCGTGAGCTTGACTGATTTTGAGTGATGATTGGCATAAGCCTCTATTTCTTGTGGCAAATTCTTTCTTGATTCCAGCAGACCATCATCAACGAATACAACCACTCGATGACATTTTTCAGGCTCCAGACGGGCCGGTGTATTGATCAGAACCGGATTTTTTAGATCAAAAAGTTTGTCACTAAAATACACAGGGTATTCGTATGGCACTGAGAATTGCTGCAAAAGCATGTCTTCTGACTGCTGCTTTGCATCATGTGTTTCCACAACTGTTGACAGGTGCTTTTCCTGCATGATTTGCATAGTGCTTTTGTATTTTTATCTCACGATAATAGCAGCTAATTTGGGATCGCTGTTACCACTGGCTCAAGAACTGTTGTAGGGAAGCGACTTTTTGATCTGCGTTGGAGTAAGCCCATTTGCGAGGATCTCCGATCTTGTATTTCAGCGGTGAGTTCTCGGTCACTCAACTATCACAGCGATGGCGCTTAAATCGATGCGCAAGCCTGTCGAGTTTCAGTGAAAAATTCGACTAATAATAGTATAAACATACACTTAGTGAGTTTGCTGAATTTACTGAGAAAACTATCCGGGCAGGTTTAGCCCAATTCGGAACCGAATTTGGCGTGACAGGTGACGGCGCGAGACGAAATTTGAGTTGCGAAGGCACCCGGTAGTTACAGAAGATCCCGAAACTGGTAGCTTTATCTATCTCAGTTTCTGTATTGGCGGTATTTACCGGCTTTATGCGTTACTGTTTGGAGCTCTGCTATGTCAATGAATTTAATAGAAATGAAGTAGACTTTCAGCATAACGTCGAGGCATACTTTTGTTCAACTCAACTCTTTTGGTCATGCAAATTGAGTCGGTAATGCTGTCCAGTTAACGTACGCAGGCAATCTGGTCATGAAGAAAAGCGCATCATTAAACCTGTCATCGGGAATCAATGTATCTCTCATCTGCACACGGCATTTTGTTACAGAATGATCAAGCATGTTCTTGGTGGCTTCTTATTGACTAAGGCTGTCAGGTTCAATCTTGGGCTATTACTGACCACACTACTGTTCTTTTGCATCTCACTCTCTGCCGGAGCTCAAACGCTAAATAGCGAAATGCTCGCGACCAGGATTGAACCACCCAATGAGTTGGGCGACAAGCTGTCCGACAAGGGCATCTGGTCGATACGTGATCGCACCGGTAAGGATTCAGGCTATATTTTTGAAACCGGGATACTGGCACCACTACCGGGTTTTTCAGGTGCCCCGATCAATGTACTGGTGACACTGGATCGCGACGGTAAGTTTCTTCGTGCCGAGTTGCTTGAGCATAACGAACCGGTCTTTGTATCCGGGCTTGGAGAAGCACCGTTCCATGAATTTGTACGCCAGTATCGCGGCTTATCAATCTTCGATTCAGTTACTGTAGGCGTTCCCTATGGCGCAGGTAACCAGGATGGCTCGGGACAAATCTATCTTGATGGGGTTACCAAAGCGACTGCATCGGTCCGCATCGCACATGAATCTATTCTTGCTGCCAGTCTTGCGGTAGCGCGTGAACATGTGCAGGGATTGGCTGGTGGTCCCTCTCCTCGGCCAAAGCGCGGCGGTGAAGAAGAACCCACGCTTGACTGGGATGCACTTGTAGAGCAGGGCATAGCAAAACGCCGCACCATCACTAACACCGAGTTACAGGCGGCCTTCGCCGATAGTTTGTGGGAAGACGATGATGAAGCGGCACTGGCAGACCCGGAAGGCAACTACATGGACCTCTGGGTTATAGATATCGGCCCTGATGCAATAGCCCGAGCAGTCCTCGATGACAATACGCTGGCCGAGCGGGACGAATTACTAACCATCGCTGACCATTCAGAACCGCTGCTGTTACTTGCCAATGGTCGACACGGGTTTGTCTCTGAGGAGTTTGTCCCCAATACAGCCCCCGATCTGTTGCTGGCCGAACAGAACGGATTGCCCATCGCTCTGCGTCACGCAGTCATTGATGTTGAAACAGCAGAAGGGGTACCTGATTTCGAGCATCGTATGATAATACGGACCGACCGACGTTTAGGTTTCAATCCAACACTTGAGTGGGATCTCATCATTCGTGCTGTTCGCGAACACGGATCCTTTATGCCCGAGATGGGAATACAAGAATTCCGCGCCACTCAATCAACCCCTGAAGACTTTTTTGATGTGCCGGTTGCAACGGTGATACGCCCTATATGGGTCGAGAGTGCACTGGCACGTCGTATCGATTTAGCGATACTCACTATTTTTCTGGCTGTACTGGCCGGTCTGCTGTTGTTCCGCCAGCACTGGGTTGCGGTAGCGCGACGCCTGCGACCGTTCAGATTGGGTATTCTTGCTTTTACACTGTTCTTTATAGGTTGGTGGGGGCAGGGACAACTATCGATTGTCACCGTCATTGGGACCTTGCGCGCAGCGGTTGAGGGAACCGGTTTTTTATTTCTATTGTACGACCCGTTTTCACTAATGGTCTGGGCGGCTGCGATTATTGGTTTTGTATTGTGGGGACGAGGTTTGTTTTGTGGCTGGCTATGTCCGTATGGAGCATTGCAGGAGTTTGCCGATTGGCTTGGTCGCCTGCTTGGCATCAAACGCTGGCAAGTATCAGAACGTGCAGACCATATACTCAAGTACTTAAAGTACTTTTTGCTAGGCATGTTGATCATCACTGGCTTTACAGCACCGGTGCTGAATGATCTGCTTGTTGAGATTGAGCCCTTTAAAACCGCAATTACCGTCGGATTTAAGCGCGAGTGGTGGTATGTTGCCTATGCTGTCGGATGGCTTGTGTTGGGCATGCTCGTTTTTAAACCCTTTTGTCGTTATGTTTGTCCGTTGGGTGCCATTATGGCGCTGGGTGGTTTACTGCGCCTGCGCAAATGGATACCACGCAGAACTGACTGTGGCAGTCCTTGTCAGCTGTGCAAAGTTCGCTGCGACTACAACGCCATAGAGAAAGACGGTGGCATTGCATACAGCGAGTGCTTTCAATGCCTTGATTGTGTTTCAATCCATGACGACCGGAAACAATGCGTTCCACTGATTCTGCACGACCGACGTAAGGTGCAGGCATGAAGTTAACACGCCGACGTTTCCTTGCATGTATTGCTACCGCAGCACTAAACGGGTCAGCCTGCAGCAACCCAATCACACAACTTCGCTTTTATGCACTCGGTGCCGAAGCACAGATCACACTGTATGGCAGATCACAACAGGCAGAAGCAGCACTACTTGCTTGTCGAAAAGAAATTAATGCTATAGAAAGCGCCTTTAGTCTCTATGACCCGAAATCCACACTGTCGCAGTTGAACCGTGATGGAACTGTCTCAGTAGATACTCGATTTTCTACATTGCTTAACCATGCATTGTACATGGCAGAAAAAACTAACGGAGCATTTGACCCAACTATCCAAGCGCTATGGCGGGCATTATCCAAAGGCACAGATATTGAACAGGCTCATCAACTAATCGGGTGGCGTGACCTGGCTACGACAAACGGAATAGTTCAATTTTTAAGACCGGATATGGCCGCAAGTTTCAATGGTATTGCTCAGGGCTTTGCAGCAGACCGGGTATCTGCCATCTTGTTAGCCCGAGGGTTTAAAAACATACTGGTCAATCTTGGCGAATTCTCGGCACGAGGAACAAAGCAGGGTGCACCGTGGCTTCTGGGTATACGCAATCCATTAACCGGACGCATTGCGGCAGAAGTTAAAGCCGATAACAGTGCCATCGCAACTTCCGAACCACACGGAACACTAATCACAGGACAACCTCATATTTTTGACCCGCTGCAACGTGTGGGCGAACGCTGGGCTTCTGTGACGGTAGAAGCGAATGAGGCATGGCGCGCCGACGCGTTGTCCACTGCTATCGCCGCCTCACCGATTAAAGAAGCGCCAGAGCTACTGGCCGCAGGTAATGCAACACGTGCCTGGTTAATAGATGCTTCCGGAAGGCTTGAAATCATCTAGCACGCCGATATTAACAACCGGTTGCATCATTTTTTGAACTTAAAAAATCGTTAACCCGATATTGTATTAGCTAGCGCCCACCCAGAAACCGGCGCAACTGCGGATCACTTCTGCACGCGATCTTTTGTCGGCTATATGTAGTTATTTAGAACAACTAAGCTCCCACAACAGCATATCTTACTGAAAAGAAACACATGGCCAGGTCACTTAAAACTACTGCTATTTAGTTGTTTGGTGTACCTTTACGCGGTAGAAATCCACGCGCAGGGTCGTACCCAACCACTGCTGCGGCTAAAAATATTAGTGTACCGGTCATCACAATCAGCAGTGCTATCGGATTGAACTTACCATAGAGCGCAAAGCGTATTAACTCGACAGCGTGTGTAAACGGATTTAATACACAGATCCAATGCAGCACAACACTGGAATCAAGAATTTTCCAAAGTGGATAGAGAGCAGAAGATGCAAAGAACATTGGAAAGATGACAAAATTCATTACACCTGCAAAGTTCTCCAATTGCTTTATCAATGAAGATAACAACAACCCCAATGCACCAAGCAGCAGTCCTGCAAACACCAGCGCCGGCAAGGCTAATAGATATCCCTGCCATGGTGGTCGAATGTCCCAGAACCAGGCAATAGCAAGGAATACATAAGCTTGCAGCACCGCAACAAACACTCCGGCCAGCAATTTACATAGCAGCAAATACCATCGAGGTAACGGACTGGTCAGTAGCACACGCATACTTCCCATCTCACGGTCATAGACCATAGACAGAGAGCTTTGCATGCCATTAAACAATAGAATCATACCCAGCAGTCCGGGGGTTATGTATTCTTCGTAGAGAATGTAGGTTTCATAGGGCGGGATGATCGAAACACCAAGAACGGAGCGAAAGCCCGCGGCAAAAATAAACAGCCATACAAGTGGCCTGACAAGCGCTGATAAAAAACGACTACGCTGGTTAATGAAGCGCAGAGCCTCTCTTTTTGCTACACCTCGCAGGCAGCGCAGCGCGTGTGCCACATTCACCGTTCTGTACTCTTAACTGTCATACGATGAAACAGATCACCGATGTCTGCGGCATTATGTTCTGCTAAAAGCTCACCCACTCCACCTTCAAGCACAATGCTGCCACTGTCGAGAATATAGACATCATCGTCGGCACTGACTTCATCCATTAGATGGGTTGCCCAAAGCACGCCAGTTTGCTGAGACTGACAGAGTGACTTCACGTGAGATACGAATTCTGTGCGACTGGCCATATCGAGGCCGACTGTCGGCTCATCAAGCAACAGTAACGAGGGACTGTGAAGCAGGGCGCGTGCAAGCTCAACACGACGTTTCTGACCACCACTGAGCGCACCGACCTTACGACACGTGTAGTCTGCCATGTCATGTAATGAGATCGCAGAGTCTATTTTCTCTTTTGCATCTTTACCGGTTAAGCCCTGAAGGTCCGCTGCATACCGCAGATTTTGCACAACAGTCAGATCCATATCGAGTGTGCTTTTTTGAAACACAACACCTAAGCAGGCAAGTGCTTTCAGTGACTCAGACGCCATCGAATAATCCAAAACTCTGACACTACCGGCTTTTGCCTGGTACAACCCGGTTATAATTGAGAACAGCGTTGTTTTACCAGCACCATTAGCTCCGAGAAGGGCTACAAAACGACCACGATCAACGGTTAATGATACTTTATCAAGCGCTTTGATTTGCTTGTAGTTGTACTCGACATCGGTAACCTGAAGCGCATTCACCAATTGATCTTCTGGAGTATGTTTATTGAAAGCTGCATTGTGTGGCCACCATTAACCAGGGATCTTATCAGTAGGTAGAATCGCAGCCCCCCACGGAAAGCGCCCGACTTTGATAGTTTTTTCGGCTTTAAGGGTTTTAACGTCTACAACCGTTACATCACCTGACACACCATTGGTGGTATAGAGCTTGTCCTGCTCAGGCGTGAGCGCCGTGTGCCATACACGCCTGCCAACCAGTATGTATTCAACCGGCTCGTAAGTTTCACGATCAACGACTGCTACATGATTGGAAGGACCAAGAGCTATAAAGGCATGTTTACCATCGGCAGTTAATTCCATGCCAACGGGTTGTATTCTGTCTGCCGACATGCCGGCGATTTCAAAATTGATGACCTTCTTTATTTGTTTTGTCTCTGTGTCTATCACCGACACGGTGCCACCGATCTCTGATGATACCCAGAGTTCATTATCATCAAGGGTGAATTCGGCGTCACGTGGTCGCTGATCGACCAGAGTGTTTTCAACCAGCTCATGAGTTGAAGTGTCGATCCAGTGTGCCATGTTGGTGGTTTCTGAGGTAACGATAGCCCACTTGCCATTATGGCTGACTGCCATGCCTTCCGGTTCAACCCCGACATCGACCTGAGCCACTACTGTTCGACTTTCTATATTAACTACAGTGGCGATGGCATCATCTTCGTTTGCAATGTAGAGATGCTTGTTGTCAGGATGAAGGGCGAATTGTTCAGGGTCTTCACCCGATGGCAGATCATGAATGATCTTATCGGTGGCAACATCCATGATTTGTACTGTGTCTGAATCTGAGGCGCAGATAAACAGGTACTTAAAATCTTTTGACAAGGTTACGCCACGTGGTCTTTCCCCCACGTCTATCGTTTTTATGACTTCATTGGTCTCGGTGTCTATAACCGAAACAGTGTCATCTTTTTCATTGGTTACATACACCCAATGGGCGCTGGCGGGTGTTGCTGCCAACATGAGGGCTGCAGCAAGTGCAAAGACAGGATGCTTCATGACTAGTTCAATTCCTCGCAAATGGACTCCGGCTGATCAAGTCCGAGTGTGTCCAGTTCTGACGTATGATGTAAAAATCCTTCAATTGGTGCAAGTGCCACCACCGATTGCGGGTGTACCAACGGGATCGGTTGGCGTAGTTGTCCGTTCCACGTTCTAAAGGTCATTTTTGCACCCTTAAAACCCGCCAGTGCAAATTTATCGGACAACAGGTACTCACCAATTGCTGCCGGGTCTGTATTTTTTGTGCGAGTTACGGCTTCGCCGATGCTTCTAACGGCAGCCCAGGCTGCATAGTCAAGGCTGGTCATCGATCTCTCGGAGAGTTCTTCAAAGCGTGACTGCAATTGCGCCGCTCCCCACTGCTCGACAACACGATCCCAAGCAACAGGTTCAAGCCCTGCGGTGCCGGCGACTGGTCGTGGCAGCCAGGTGTTGTACTGAACGTACTGACCGAAGTCATCATCTTCATCGGCGACTACAACCGCATCGTATTTTCTGGCTTGTGTGAACACAGGAATCTCTGCAGCTGCGTTGCGACGCATGTCGGCGTCATCAATCCATTGTTTCTCCTCAGCTATTGAAATTCTGAATTTATTGGCAGATGTTCTGACTGATGCTGCGTACAGTTTGTCGACATCGCGATTGCCCGTAAGCAAATATATGGAGTCCCACTTACGTTTGTTCAAGAACTGCATCAAAGCATCAGTCAACATGGCGCGAGACGGCAATGTATGAAGTATGTTGGCTCGACAGTTGCCGCTTCTGAGTTCGACATTAGCACTACCGGCATTGAACAATAAGTCGTCACTGGCTTCTGGCAAGTCGGCAATTTCCAACAGCTTGTCAGACGGCATATTCAGTACTACCAGATTTTTGTCCTGCAACGCGGCCCGTGCTGCAGCTACCACATCGTCTTGCGGTGGTACGATTATCGTTTCAAGTGTGTAAGTCTGTTTGAGAAACTTACCTGTGGTGTTGTTATCGGCTATGCCCAGCAGTGCGCCTTGTTCCCCCTCATCTTCAGGGTGTATTACCAGGTTGGAAAGCACCGGCGGTCGTTCGCGCTGTTGCTCCAAATAGATCACATTGATATCCAGCGCATCTGCATGCAGATTGGCGCTTGCTATCATCGCGCAAACGGCGGCAGTCAGTACCGGGGTAGTTCGCATGGTTACCAGTTACCCAGTTAAACTATTCGATGGTAATTTCGAGAGTTTGCGATTCTCGCCCGGGCACACCAAAGCGATAGGTGCCGGGT
>CAZQKJ010000140.1:0-8436 GCA_964593315.1 uncultured Granulosicoccaceae bacterium | reverse complement strand
TACCGGCACTTTTGCCAAGCGTATTGAATTCACCTTTAGCCCAATCTCCCATGAAGGTTGCACCTGCCTGGTTATCAGACACGGCTTTCACCTGGGTGTTCCAGTTGCCGTCACCGAACGATTTGCTTAGCTTTGCGAGCTCTGTGTAGGTTGTGAGCACTTGTTTAAATTCAGCGGAATCTATCGCTGATGGATCCCTCTTCAGATACACATCTTTGTACAGGTCACGTGATATGCCGAGGAAGAGACTGGAGAAAAGGATTCGTACCTGCCATGATTGATCGCCTACCGCCAATAATGGGATATCTTTTTTTGCCAGTTCCTTACCGTGATCGATGAGCCCCTTCCAGTTGTTTGAAATCATGGAAGCCTGATAGTCGATCAATTCATTGCTGTACCACATCCAATTTTCACTGTGGATGTTGATAGGCAGGGCGACAATTTCATCCTTATACATAACAGTATCGAGAATTGCCCTGGGCAGGCTTTCTGTCAGTTTTTCTACGATTTTGGGTTCAGTGATCGCACTGGTCAATCCGAAATCATAAAACTCCCGCACGTCACGACCCGCGTTCCACTGCGTAAGGGTGGGTGGATAACCTTTCCCAAGGCGTTCGATTGCCTCTTCACGACTTGCTACCTGATCGTCTTTTTTTGAATCGTAGAAATGTCCACCGCGAGACTTGAACGCTTCGATGAAGATATTGAGTGCAGCTGCTTCACCTTTACTGGACCACCAGTGCAGAATTTCCGCTTGTGGTGTATCGACGGCGCTCGCGTTTGCACAGAGGGTTAGCATGAGTGTTGCGACTGCACTGCGTAACTTTGTACTGCTGAAATTCATAGCAAGTCTCAGATTTGACGGTGAGGTTGTCAACGTATTGTCACATTAGGAGCCGGAACTCAGTCTGAGTATCGAGAGATTGTGAATAGGCTCCGGGCACGGCACATGGACGCTTTCAACCCGGTTGCATTTAACGCATTGGGTGCATAGTACATGCCACAGATTGCTGGCATAAACATGGGTAAGAAGCCTGTGTCCGTGGATAACCGGCAGGCTTACCTAAGCTATCTTTACCTGCTGTCCGGGGTTTATCGAGATTAGCCGGTTACTACAGGTAACAGGCGAATCTTGTGTAAAGAGTTATTCGCGCCGACCTATTTCTTAGCTGGCCACTTTCCACCCAAATGCCTCGTGCAATGCGGTTGCAGTTTCTACAGCATCGGCTGGTCGATGAAAGTAGAAACCTTGCAATTCGTCGGCACCGAGTTCGGCCAGCTTGTGCCATTGCCATTCTGTTTCTATACCTTCCACTACGCATCGCTTGTTTAGCTTATTGCTTAGAGAAATCATAGCTGAGACAACCTCGCTACCACTGCCGGTCTCGGTCATTGGTAATACGAAAGAGCGATCAATCTTGAGTACATCGACCGGCATATCAATCAGTGTCTGTAGCGATGCGTATCCAGTACCGAAATCATCAATAGCAACGTGAATGCCCAGCGCTCTTATGATGTTGAGCATTTTCTCGGTTTTCTCAAGGTTGTCATCGATTGCGATGTTCTCTGTGATCTCCACTTCTATACCTTCGCACTGACGAGGTAGTGACTGGTGAAGTACCTTGAGCTTACTGATAAAGTCTGTGTGATGAAGTACATCACATGCGATGTTAATTGCTACCCGACCAATATGCAGGCCTTCTGCACACCATTGAGATACATCAGCCTGGACCTGCTCAAACAGAGAGTATGTGAGTGGGACTATGAGTCCTGAGCTCTCGGCTGCGGGTATGAATATACCGGGTGAAACTACAGAGCCATCTGGCTGTACCCAGCGTGCAAGCACTTCAATGGAGCAGGGCGCACCCGTGTTAGCGTCTACCTTTATCTGGTAGTACGGTACAAACTGGCCGGTTGAAATGCCTTCACTGATGCGATTGATTAAGTTGTTTTGTTCAGTCAGCTTGTCATTTAGCCCGGGGCTATACTCAGGTAGCCAACACGCCGGAGGCTCAAAGCCCAGTGAAGCCAGACGTGCATTGGATTGATGCTGCCACAGGCAGTTGGCGCGAAAAGCCTCGGATTTTTTTATTCTCGAGACCGCCATGCTTACCTCTGGTCTTACCATGACGCCCGCTACTTTCATGCTGCCGGTCAGAGCGTTGTGAAATGCCTGAACCCATTCGTCTGCCTGCTGAAATTTCGTTTCAGAGATAACACTGCTAAATTCCGCTTCGCCGCTACGGCACCATTGCTGATCTTCAGGGCTCCAGCTTTCCAGACGTTTGCTGACAGACTGCAATAGCGCTTCGACTTGATGGCTGCCAATCAGGTTGTAAAGCTCATCGAGATTGTTAATCCGTATCAGTAGTAGGTAAAAGCACTGCGATGAGTCGTTAAATTTCACCAGCTCGTTTAGGCGACTCTCCAGCCCATCCAGGTTGGGAAGCCCTGTTTCACGATCTGTGTAGGCTATTTGATACAGGTTGGTGTGCGCATCTTTGAGTTTTTTGTGCTCAACAATCAGTCTTCTCCATAGTGGAGCTACCACCAACAAGCTCACCGCCAGAAATACACCAATGATTGAAGCAGTGAGTAACTTATGGGATCGCACTACGCTGGCGGATTTTGCCTGAATTAGTTCATCAAGCTGGGCTGACGCATCTCGATACCCGTTAAAAATAGCGCCGTATTTTGCGCCTGCTGCATCGGCCGGTATTTGCTGCAGGTTAATGTCCTGTGCCGTGTAATCCGCGTCAGTGATTACCTCTGCCTGGTGCATGTAGCTTTCCAGTTTCCGATTGATGGCGCTGTTGGAATAGTCAGCGAGCCAGCCAAGGTCTTCGTCAGCCTCGGTAGATCTAAGCTTGCCGGTGGCATTGATTAACTGATTCTGTGCCCGGTTCAGATCTTTAAGTGAGTCTTTCGCACGCCGCTGTATCAGCTGGATAAGTCGAAAGTTTGGGTTCTCTTTTTTTAGTTCAAGCTTGAGATCGTTAATTGTGGAACCTGTATCGACAATCGATAGCTTTAAGTCAGAGACCACTGTGCTGGTTTGAGTGAGTACTCTTTGAGCAGATAGGATATTCTGCAGAATTGAGTAGCTGACCACAATCGCAATCACTAATAAGATAAGTGAAAAGCCATAGGCTGCCACTGCATGTGCTGTTTTTGGCACATGATCGGTGTCAGTTGTCCTGAGCTGACTGGTCGGAGCGTTTGTTTGCGGGCTTTTTTTCACATCTTTTTGATTAGAGAAACTACCGATGGCACGGTCAGGTTTTATGCCAGTGGTATTGAAGCCAGTCGACGATTTCAGGAACTAATTAGACTAATTACAAGCTGGATCATTATCATTTGGAATTTGTAGATCTGTGTTCTGATGCCTGTGCTGCTAGAGCGGGAGTGCCGTCTCATCCTTCATCACTTCCATTGATAGACTGGAAGTTACGCTGTACAAATCAACCTCCGAGACAATGTTTTTATAGAGTTCGTCAAAATCCCGTGTCGATGCGACCTGAACTTTGACAAGGTAGTCGATGTCACCGGCAAGTCGGTGCACTTCTACAATTTGGGGCCATTTCTGGATGACTGTGTGAAACTTTTCCAGCCAGTCTTGCTGGTGCTGGTTGGTTTTAACCGCGATAAAAAAAGTTTCCAGTAAGCCGACACTTGCGGCGTCGAGTACTGCGACCTGATGTTTTATGACGCCGGATTCGAGCATGCGCTGCACACGGTTCCATGCTGCTGTTTTAGAGACTCCCACATGCTTTGCCAATCGATCCATTGACCAGGTGGCATCTTTTTGAAGTTGGATCAGGATCTTGCGGTCGATGCCATCTAGTTTGATCAGCGTTCTGTCATTTTCTTGATTGATAGACATATGTTCAGAAAATTGTTCCAAAAGGGAAATTGAATACAAAAATGTTCTTCAAACATTGATTATAACTGAATAATTTTCCATATTGACAATCCATTGATAAAAAACACCGGATTTTCTGATGCCTGCCAAGTCCACTCATGCCGTAATTATCGCTAACGATCTTCGTACCGGTCGGAGTGTCTATTTCACCAAAGCGAACGGCTGGAGTGAGTCCATCCGTGAGGCTGAGTTACTTGAGTCAGAAGGTACTGATGAGAGGCTTGCAATCGCGAGTCGCGATGAGGCAGGTAACCTGGTAATCGATCCGTATGTGGTGGGTGTCAGTGAGGATTTACAGGTGGCAGATATACGTGAGCGCATCAGGGCCAGTGGCCCAACTATACTCGATAAAAAATACACTGCAGTCAGCCGCGCGGCCTGATCATGTATCAATACGATGAACTGGATCAGTCGATCGTCGAGCAGCGCAGTGCTGAGTTCCGTGCGCAAGTTGAACGACGCCTGGCTGGAAAAATAAGTGAAGCTGAGTTTAAACCGCTGCGTTTGATGAACGGTTTGTACCTGCAGCTGCATGCCTACATGCTGCGTGTGGCTATTCCGTACGGCGTGCTTTCAGCGAGACAGATGACAAAGCTTGCTGACATTGCTGACAAGTACGATCGTGGTTACGGTCATTTTACTACACGACAGAACATACAATACAACTGGCCCAAGCTGGTTGAGACGCCGGATTTGCTAGATGAGTTAGCCAGCGTTCAAATGCATGCTATTCAGACCAGTGGCAACTGCATTCGCAATATTACCACTGATCCTTTTGCAGGGGTCTCTGCTGATGAAGAAGTTGATCCGCGTCCTTTGTGTGAACTACTGAGGCAATGGTCAACTTTGCATCCGGAATTTGCTTACCTGCCACGTAAGTTCAAGTTTGCCATTACCGGCAGTGTTAATGATCGTGCGGCAATCAAAGTTCATGACATTGGCTTGCGGGTAAAGCGAGGATCAAGCGGTGAGGTGCTGACCGATGTGTGGCTTGGTGGCGGGCAGGGTCGAACACCTAAAATTGCACAGCTTTTCAAGACTGATCTTAGCGTATCCGATTTGCTGCCGTACCTCGAAGCGACTATGCGTGTATACAACCGCTATGGTCGTCGCGATAATAAGTACAAAGCGCGGATCAAAATATTGCTTGCAGAAACCGGACTTGAAGAACTACAGCAACAAGTGGATCTGGAGTTTGCTTCGATCGACAGATCTGACTTTGCTAACACACAAGCGGAATATCAAAGAATAGAGGCTAATATCATAGCTCCGGTCTATGAAGAAACTAACGAGGTAAGCACGGACAAAAATCCCGCATTTCAAGCGTGGTGCAATCAGAATGTGAAGCCGCATAAACAAAACGGCTACTCGATAGCAGTGGTGTCGTTAAAGCCTGCTGGTGGTATTCCCGGTGACGCGACCTCGGAGCAAATGCGCGCGGTAGCGAAAATTGCCGAGCAATACTCATGTAATGAGCTGCGAGTGACACACAGGCAAAACCTGGTACTGCCGCATGTCCTGAATAGGGATCTCTACACTGTCTGGCAAATGCTTGTTGAAGTAGAGCTGGCTGAAGCCAATATCGATCTGCCGAGTGACATCATTGCCTGTCCGGGGTTGGATTATTGTGCGCTGGCAACTGCGAGATCGATACCAATCGCGCAGGCGGTATCAAAGAAAATACGAGATACAGAGAAAACCACAAACCTTGATGGTGTGTCGGTTAACATCTCGGGATGTATTAATGCCTGTGCCCATCACCATGTTGCCAATATTGGTGTGCTCGGTTTGAACAAAGGCGGGGTTGAGAATTATCAGCTGACTCTGGGCGGACGACACGATCAGAACGCCTCTGTTGGTGAACGCATTGGCCCCGGCGTATCCGCTGATGATGTACCTGATGCCATCGAACGCATTGTGAACTTTTACGTTGATGTACGCACGCAAGGTGAAAGCTTGTCTGACACTTATGATCGATTAGGTAAAGAGCCCTTTAAGGAAGCGGTGTATGCCTGAGGGAAACTTGAATAACAGCAGTCTGTCTGAAGCAGGGCAAACTGAACAAAGCTATTTGTTGAATGCCGATGGGACCGTCGAATCTGTAGGCGCAGACGCTATTGCATTGTTTCGATTTGTAGACGGTGAGGCAGACCATCATGCATTTACCGAGGAGCAACTCGATGCGCTCACGATTGTAGTTAGTTTTAACTCGGTCGCGGACGGTCGAGGGTTTTCGCAGGTTAAAGCCATAAGGCAAGATCATAAATACCCGGGTAAAATTTTAGCCGGTGGTTTTATCAATCCTGATCAACTGAGTCTTGCGTTTCAAGTCGGGTTTGACGGGGTGCTGGTTTCAGAAAAAAGCTGGCAGGACTATGGTGGTGATGCCTGGAAGTCGGCGCTGAACCCGTTAGTCAATTTAAGCTACGCCGCCACAGATTCGAACGCATTGCGCTCCATTTGGCAGCAACGACACAGCAGCTAAATTAAAGATAAGTCCCTTTTAGACTGTATTGCGGCGTCGTTGGGTCATAGCGGCGCCAGAAAGGCTTAGGCACCGGGCTGGATGCCGGATACAATCGCAATTCTTCCAGTAGGATGGACTGCGAGCATGAGTTTAAATCCCAATAAAAATGTCTTTATCACCTGTGCGGTGACTGGCTCCGGTGGTTCGCAGGATCGCTCACCGCACGTGCCCCGCAGCCCTGAACAGATTGCCAGCAGTGCTATAGATGCTGCCCGCGCCGGTGCAGCCGTGGTGCATTGTCACGTGCGGGATCCCGATACCGGTGTGCCATCTCGCAAGCTTGAATACTATCGGGAGGTCACAGACAGAATTCGCGACAGTGAAGTAGATGTCGTGCTGAACCTGACCGCCGGTATGGGGGGAGACATGGTTTTTGGGGGGGGTGAGAGTCCACTGCCGCTTGGTGCTGGAACGGATCTGGTGGGGCCGCAGGAAAGAGTGGCTCACATTGCTCAATGCCTGCCGGAGATATGTACGCTTGATTGCGGCACAATGAATTTTGCCGAAGCTGACTATGTGATGACGAATACCCCGGGCATGCTCAGAGAGATGGGGCGTCTAATGACCGCACTCAAAGTGAAGCCGGAAATAGAAGCTTTCGATACTGGTCATTTATGGTTTGCCAAACAGCTTGTTGAAGAGGGCATACTGGATGACCCTGCGCTGGTGCAATTGTGTATGGGGATTCCATGGGGTGCGCCGGATGATATGAATACGTTTATGGCAATGGTCAATAACGTGCCTCAGCATTGGACGTTCTCAGCTTTTTCTATCGGACGTAATCAAATGCCCCTGGTAGCTGCCAGCGTGCTCGCGGGTGGTAACGTGCGTGTTGGCCTTGAAGATAATCTGTGGCTGGAAAAAGGAGTGCTTGCCACCAATGCTCAACTGGTAGAGCGTGCCGTAACCATCATTGAAAATATGGGGTCAAGTGTTATCGGGCCGCAGCAAGTACGTGATCAGTTAAAGCTTGTGAAGCGAGCACCAGATGGTGCGGCAGTATGAGTATCGCTGCAATTATAGGTGGTGGTGTCATTGGTGGCGGATGGGCTGCGAGATTTCTACTGAATGGCTGGAATGTACGGGTGTATGACCCGGCACCCGATGCCGAGCGCAAGATTGAAGAAGTATTGAACAATGCCCGACAGTCTTTGCCTGCTCTTGCAGACGTACCCATGCCTGCCGAGGGGGCGCTGGTATTTACCGACAGTGTAGAAAAAGCAGTAAAAGATGCAGACTGGATTCAGGAGAGCGTACCTGAGCGGCTTGAGATAAAACACAGTGTATTTAAAGCCATTCAAGAGCATGCACCTGCTGACGCGGTGCTTGGCTCTTCCACCTCTGGTTACATGCCAACTGTATTACAGGAGAATGCAACACGCCCCGGCCAAATATTGGTAGCTCACCCGTTTAACCCGGTCTATCTGTTACCTCTTGTTGAAGTAGTGGCAGGTAAAGCAACAGACGCAACTATTGTAGAACGAGCGTGTTCACTGCTAACTGATCTCGGTATGAAGCCACTTAAAGTTCGCAAAGAGATTGATGCACACATTGCTGACAGATTTCTGGAGGCTGTGTGGCGTGAAGGTCTATGGCTTATCAAGGATGGCGTTGCCACCACGGAAGAAATTGATGATGCCATTCGTTACGGGTTTGGCCTGCGATGGGGGCAGATGGGCTTGTTCGAGACCTACCGCGTTGCCGGGGGTGAAGCGGGTATGGCTCACTTCATTGCGCAGTTCGGTCCTTGCCTTGAATGGCCCTGGACGAAACTCATGGACGTGCCGGAGCTGACTGATGAGCTGGTTGAAAAAATAGCCAGTCAGTCAGACGAGCAATCTGGTGCACACTCTATTAGAGAACTTGAACGTATACGGGATAATAATCTGGTAGCCATGATGCGCGGTCTCAAGCAGACTGACTGGGGGGCTGGCAGGCTTTTAAATGAACACGATCAAAGATTAAAAGACGCAGACTAGCCTGAAGG
>CAZQKJ010000139.1:0-8439 GCA_964593315.1 uncultured Granulosicoccaceae bacterium | reverse complement strand
GTATTAAAGGCTTTTATCTGGCAGTGGCAACCCTCGCTGCACAGTTCTTTCTGGTCTGGCTATTCAATAAAGTCGCGTGGTTTTATAACTACTCGGCATCCGGCCAGATCAGCGCACCGGAAAGACTGGTTGCCGGCATTCCTGTAACCGGCCCGCAAACAGCACCCTGGGCTCAGTACCTGATATGCCTGGTGTTCCTGACGGCCTGTGCGATTCTGGCTCGCAACCTGACGCGGGGTACTATAGGGCGTTCATGGATGGCCATTAGAGACATGGATATCGCGGCAGAGATCATTGGTGTTAACCCACTGAAAGCCAAGCTGTCTGCTTTTGCCGTATCATCTTTCTTTATCGGCATCTCAGGAGCGCTGTTCTTTGCCGTGTACCTGGGTGCAGTAGAGGTTGGAGAAGTGTTCGGCATACAGAAATCATTCATTGTGTTATTCATGATCATCCTGGGTGGCCTCGGCTCTATTTTCGGAAGCTTTGCAGGCGCCGCGTTTCTGGTCATGCTGCCTGTAATATTAAAGATTGTTGGTGTCGATCTACTAGGCTGGCCTACCGATATGGTGGCTCATCTGCAGTTAGTTATTATCGGAGCCTTGATTATGTACTTCTTGATCAAGGAACCACACGGCTTCGCGCAGCTATGGCGCGTGGCCAAAGAAAAACTACGGCTATGGCCGTTCCCTTATTAATACGCCGCTACTACGGCACACTATCGGTTAAACCTTGAGGAGAATAACCCGATGAAAATGAAGACTATGGCAGCTCTTGCCACAGCACTGTCACTCACCGCAGGAGCAGCGTACGCTGAGCTTGTCATACCGTCACTGAGCTATCGCACCGGTGCCTATGCCGCGGGCGGAATTCCGTTTGCCGACGGTTACGAAGACTACTTCAATTTACTCAATGCACGTGATGGCGGAATCGGTGGTGAGAAAGTTCGCGTTTTGGAATGCGAAACTGGCTATAACACCGAAAAAGGTGTGGAATGCTACGAAAGCACCAAAGGCGAAGGCGCCCTGATTTACCAACCACTATCAACCGGTATTACTTATCAGTTGATTCCAAAAGCACAAGCCGACAACATCCCCCTGCACACGATGGGATACGGCCGAACCTCAGCTGCGAACGGTGAAGTATTTAACTGGGTGTTCAACTACCCGGCAAATTACTGGGACGCTGCGAGTGTGATGGTTAACTATCTGTTGGATGAAAATGGTGGCGACCTGAATGGCAAGAAGATCGCCCTGGTCTATCACAACTCCGCTTACGGCAAAGAGCCAATTCGAACACTCGAAGCTCTCTCTGAGCAACACGGTTTTGAATTCAAACAACTTGCAGTTGATCACCCGGGTCAGGAGCAAAAGTCTCAGTGGTTGCAAATTCGTCGCGAGCGCCCGGACTACGTATTGATGTGGGGCTGGGGTGTGATGAATCAGGTTGCTATTCAGGAAGCGGCTAACATCAATTTTCCAATGGAAAACTTCATTGGCAACTGGTGGTCAGGTGCGGAGCACGATGTGACTCCTGCTGGTGCTGGCGCTAACGGTTACAAGTCACTGAACATGAATCGTGTCACTAGCTACCCTGTTCTCGATGAGATTAAAGAAAAGGTGCACGATGCAGGTAACGCTGCGGGTGACGGTAGCAGCATTGGTACCGTGTTGTATGTTCGCGGTATGTATGCAGCCATGCTTGCAGCAGAAGCTATCGCAAAAGCGCAGGATATCCACAGTGTTGCAGCGGTAACCCCTGCTATGGTTCGCGACGGTATGGAAGCACTGGAAATTACAGAAGCACGAATGGAAGAATTGGGTATGGCAGGCGTGGGCCCTGAATTCAGCGTGAACTGTCAGGATCACGGAGGCAACGGCCTTGGCATTGTGCAACAGTGGAATGCCGATGATGGCACCTGGATACCGTTGACTGACTATATTGCACCTGATGATTCCGTCACCGGACCTCTGATCGAAGAAGACTCTGCAGCTTTTGCCGCAGAAAATAACATCACACCGGGCTGCGCATAACAGCCAGCTTGTGATGTTAGTTGTTAGAGTAAGGCAGGCGGCCCTCGCGGGCCGCCTGATTTTTGAAACCGAAGACATGGGGCACCAGTATGTCGAACGCAGTTGAAAATCTGCACCCGGCTTCCGAGACACAGCAAGACACATTGTTGGCAGTCAACAATATCGAGGTGATTTATAACCACGTTATTCTTGTGCTCAAGGGTGTATCTCTTCAAGTGCCTAAGGGTGGCATTACCGCGCTTCTCGGCGGCAACGGCGCCGGTAAAACCACGACTCTGAAAGCGATCTCAAACCTGCTTCATTCAGAACGTGGCGAGGTAACCAAAGGCAGTATCCACTATAAGAATGAGAGAATTCAGGATTTATCTCCTGAAGCTCTGGTAAAAAGCGGTGTTATCCAGGTGATGGAAGGCCGTCATTGTTTTGAGCACTTAACAGTAGAAGAAAACCTGATGACCGGCGCTTATACCCGCCGTGACGGTGGCAAAGCCGTGTCGCAGGATTTAGAAATGGTCTACAACTATTTCCCGAGACTTAAAGAACGTCGTAAGTCTCAGGCAGGCTATACCTCTGGCGGCGAACAACAGATGTGCGCACTGGGCAGAGCATTGATGTCGCGACCGGAAATGATCTTACTCGATGAACCATCAATGGGGCTTGCACCGCAACTGGTAGAAGAGATTTTTGGCATCGTTAAGAACCTGAACGAACAGGAAGGTGTATCGTTTCTTCTGGCAGAGCAAAACACCAACGCCGCACTTCGTTTCGCACATCACGGATACATACTGGAAAGCGGTCGAGTGGTGATGGAAGGCCCAGCAGATGAATTGCGTGAAAATCCAGATGTAAAAGAATTCTATCTCGGCATCTCGGAAGAAGGACGCAAGTCTTTCAGAGAGGTACGCAGCTACCGTCGTCGTAAAAGGTGGTTAAGTTAATGTCTCAATATTTACGTGAATCACAGCAGCTTGCGACCGCAAGTAAACTGTTCAATAACCCAGACATCAGAGACCTGGATGATCTGAAAACTCTGCCAGTGCTGCGCAAAGGCGAGTTTGCAAAAAAACAATCGGACAATCCGCCTTTTGGCGGCATGACCGTAGACAATGCCACCCATATCTTTCAGTCACCTGGCCCTATTTATGAACCAGGTAGCAACAACGGTGACTGGTGGCGCTTCGGGCGCTTTGCCAAATCCATTGGCATAGGACCTGACGACATCGTTCTCAACACGTTTTCCTATCACTTCACACCGGCAGGTGCAATGTTCGACAGTGCCGCGGTGGCAGCAGGTGCCTCTGTTTTTGCAGCAGGGCCAGGTCAATCCACACAGCAGGCAGAAGTTGCAGCCGCCATCGGCGTGACCACCTATGCAGGTACACCGGACTTTCTGAAAACCATACTTGGCAAAGCCGATGAACACGGGCATGACCTCAGCCGGCTTAATAAAGCCGCCGTATCGGCAGGCCCGTTATTCCCTCAACTACGTGAAGAGTACGCGGAAAGAGGCATCGCTTGCCGACAATGTTACGGTACCGCCGAGGCCGGACTCATCGCTTATGAAACAGCGGACTGTATTGACGGTATGCTTATCGATGACGATGTGATCGTAGAGATCGTTACCCCCGGCACCGGCAATCCACTGCCAGACGGAGAGATCGGCGAAGTGCTTGTTACCGTGTTAAACCCGAACTACCCGCTCCTGCGATTCTCTGTAGGTGATCTGAGCGCCATCATGACAGAACCCAGCCCGACGGGATGTGGCCGCCCCAGACTGGTCGGCTGGCGTGGGCGCGCTGATCAGGCCGCAAAAGTGCGCGGCATGTTTATACGTCCTGAACAAGTGTCGCGCATCGTAGATCAACACCCGGAGATAGATCGTGCACGTCTTGAAGTCAGCTCCGAAGGTGATCGCGATCAAATCATTGTGAAATGCGAAACCAGTTCGGGCAGTGTTGAAAATACCACCGCATTGCAAACTACCATTGCCGACATACTAAAACTCAAAGCGGATGTTGTGATGGTAGAGAACGGTGAGCTGCCGCGAGACGGGATAGTCATCTCGGATCTGCGACCAGTACCAGACTGATTTTTTTCAACGAAAAACTCAACGTCGACCGGTGCCAGACCCTATTCAGTTGATAGCTGACTGCCGTTACAAGCTGTGCCAGTCAGTCTTGTGAACTAGGACTTAAGAATAACGTCTTGCCCCATTAGGGGCCGTAATGCTTCAGGCACCGTGATGCTGCCATCCGACTGTTGGTAATTTTCAAGAATAGCTACCATGGTACGACCAACCGCAAGACCAGACCCATTCAGAGTATGCACCAGCTGTGTTTTACCTTCGGCATTTTTAAACCGTGCTTTCATACGCCGCGCCTGAAAGTCTGTACAGTTACTGCAGGAAGAAATCTCACGGTAAGCCTGTTGCCCTGGCAGCCATACTTCAAGGTCAAAAGTTTTACTGGCGGCAAAGCCGGTATCGCCACTGCATAAAGTCATCACCCGATACGGTAGTTCCAGTTTTTGCAGAACGGTCTCTGCATGGCCGACTAGCTTATCCAGCATGTTCCATGATTCATCAGGGTGCACAATATGCACAAGCTCTACTTTTTCAAACTGATGCTGGCGGATCATACCGCGAGTGTCACGACCGTATGAACCTGCCTCAGATCTGAAGCACGGAGTGTGTGCCGTCATGCTGATGGGCAATTCATTACTCTCTAATATTCTGTCTCTGACAAGGTTAGTCAGAGGCACTTCGGATGTCGGTATCAGGTAGTAATTGTTATCGCCTTCCAATGCAAAAAGATCTTCTCCAAACTTAGGCAGCTGCGATGTGCCCAATAAGGAATCACCGTTAACAATTACCGGCACATTCATTTCTGTATAGCCGTGTTCTGTTGTGTGCAGGTTCAACATGAACTGCGCTATACAACGATGCAGCTTGGCAATTTCATTGTGCATAACAACAAATCGGGATCCGGTTAACAAAGAGCCGGCTGCACCATCAATACCTTTCTCTGCAGTGAGATCGACGTGATCAAGCACATCAAAATCAAACTCACGTGGAGTGCCCCACTGACGCACTTCTACATTGTTGTCTTCACTCTGCCCGGTAGGCACAGAATCATGTAGCAGGTTAGGTACTGACAGCGAGATATCCCGCAGATTACCCTGCAGCTCTGCAAGGTCCTGCTCACAGCGTTTTAGCTCTTCACCAAGATCGTTGACTTCAGCCAACAGAGGCTCGATATCTTCGCCTTTGGCTTTAGCGGCACCAATCGCTTTGGAGCGGGTATTTCTGTCACTCTGCAATTCTTCGGTTTTGATCTGCAGGTCACGGCGCCGTGCTTCGAGGCTCTCTACCGCCTCGGTGTCGAGCTCATAGCCTCGCCGGTTGAGTTCGGTAGCGAGCGACTGAAGATCTGTTCGAAACAGTTTTGCATCAAGCATTGAATAGAAATATCGATAAACTGGAGACACATGAGTATAGCAACTTGCTATTCAAAGCCACAGAAAATTCGCGCATTTCATTAGCCGGGAAATCAGGTGGCCATGCACCTCAACTGATCGCACCGGAGTTTATGCCAACCAGTCACTCGCCAAGGCACGTTCTCACCACGCAGTATTTACCGAACGTCTCTTAACGCCAGCGGCTTTGCAGCTCAGACCCAAGCACCATACCCGCCACCACAGCTGCCAGACACAGACACACATTCAAGCCGATATTCAATAGTGACGAGCGAATTTGACCCGTTTGCCAAAGCTGCATGGTCTCCAGAGAGAATGCCGAAAACGTCGTGAATGCACCCAGCAATCCAGTTTGGAAAAACATCCGGGCGCTGGGCGCTGCTTTGGGATCCAGAAACACACTACCCGCCAATAACCCGATCAAAAACGAACCACCGACATTGACTACCAGCGTGCCCATAGGAAATCCGGCAGCGGCACCGGAAAATGCCCTGACAACAAGAAACCGTAAAGTCGCACCACAAGCACCACCGAGAGCCACCCAAATCAAAGTCATGGGCTGATAACTCGAGACTGAACCAAAAACAAGGCACGTTCAGTGCTTGGTGTACACGATCTCTGTAAGGCAAGCATGATGAAATCACTCAAAAATATTTCGATGTTGGCAGCCCTATTAGTCGCTCAGGTAGCAGTTGCCGGTCCGCTATACCAATGGACCACAGCAGATGGTACACCAACCTATTCTCCTGACCCACCACCTGAGGGTACGGACTACATTATAGTCGGCCCCGATCTACTGCCACTGGCAGGTCAGCCGGTAGCCGGCGCTAACTTGGCCAAACCTCAGGTGACACAGCCTGCAGCGGCACCCGCAGCAGTCACTGGTGCTAAAAAATCCGCTGACGTTGTGATGACGCCGGCACCAGGTGCGGCAGCCAAACCAGCCCCGGTACAGGCTCCGTTACAGGCACCGGTAACGCCTGTGAAGACTACACCTAAGACCCGATGGAAGCCGGTTCAATATGCAAATGATCCTAACCCAGGTGGTGCTAAACCGGTTTTCAACACTCAAGAGGCCGCACCTGCGGCAGTTACTGCACCGGTTAGCACCGTGTCATCAGTGTGCTTGAATATCAGGCAACAGCTTTCATTGCTGGAGAGCCAGTTCGCGAATGCGTATTCTGCCACGGAGATGGACAATGCGATTGTGCGGTTAAACCAGTTCAGAATACAAAATAAAGGCGAGTGCGGTCTGTAGTTTTCACAGTATCTGCAACCGGGCAATAACCGGTAAAGCAAACTGTAACCACATTCATTGAACCAGAATCACTGCTACAGATAAGCCATCAAGTCGTCTTACGCATCTGCCTTCAAGGTTCGGTAGCCAAAGACCACACGGTTAGCCGCGGTCACCATACAGATGGCAGCAAATATCCAGGCAATAATGGCAAAATGTTGAGGCAATAAACACATTAGTGCAAAACAAATAATTGTCTCGCTACCTTCTGCTAGTCCATTGATGTAGTAAAAACCTTTGTAACCAAAGTCCGGATGTTGAATATTCCGCTTCTCGGCCATAGATGAAAACGCCAGAAAGCTCGCTCCGGTTCCTACAAAGCTTGCGATCAAAAAAGCGGCTGGCAGTGCGTTAGCGGATGAGTCTGCAAGAGCAAACCCCAGTGGAAAAGCCGCGTAGAATATAAAATCGAGTGTGATATCAAGAAACCCACCGGCATCAGTTGCTTTATGTCGCCGCGCGAGTTCACCATCAATACCGTCAGCAAGTCGGTTCAGTAGTAACAGCACCAACGCCAGTGTCGGTTGTCCTAACGCTACCAGCACCACAGATAGCATACCCAACACAAAACCAAACACGGTTACCTGATCTGCCGACACACCAGAACGATCAAACGTTGCCGCCAACTTTTGCAGAGGTGGTTTTACAATCGGGACTATATGTTTATCTAACATAGGCAACCATTATCTGCGCTATCAAATTAACTCTTTACTTAGCTCGACCGCTATACTTTACCGCAGGTCATTCTTTAACGTAGAACCTACCCAATCAATCGCCAGGCGCGGACAGCTTTAATATAGAGGCGTGATCGGGCACATCTGCGTCATCGTGAGTAACCAGCAAGGTCGACAAATTCTCTGCGGATCGCCAGGTGAAATCCCTTATTTGTGCTCTGCGAGTTACATCCAGTCTTGAGAAAGGCTCATCGAGTAACAGGGCGCACGGATTCGATAACAGTGTCCGCAATAAGCTCACTCGGGCGCGTTGCCCGCCACTTAAGGTCGCGGGATCACGATCAATCATACCCTGCAAACCCGCGCTTGCCAGACTTTGTTCAACCCTCGCTTGTCGTTCAGCACGAGTGCCTCCACGCAAGCCAAATTTCAAATTTTGCCCAACCGTCATGTGTGGAAAAAGATAATCCTGCTGCAACATAAGCCCGAGCATTCTTTTTTCAACCGGTACCTGATTAAGACAGGTATCTCCCAACCACACTTCACCACTCGCCCAAATACGTTTATCCAGCGTACCGGTTAGCCAACTCAGTATGGTGGACTTACCACTGCCACTCGGCCCCATAAGCGCCAGAATCTCACCAGGTTCAATCTTGAACGATAAGTGTTCGCACAAGGTCGTGCCGTCAGGCAGGCGAATAGTCAGTGCTTCAACTCTCAGTGTGTGCATCAGACTGACTTACCTGACCGCACCAGCCTGGGGATCCATAGTGCCAGCGCAAAAGCAATCAGCGGAAGTATGCTTTGCACAGACGCAAGTACTGCTATAACCCGTCTATCCACCCCACCGAAGCTTGTAACCAGTTCAATCGCAATGGTTTGATGTCTCCCTGCCCCCAGTAACAGGGTGGGTAAATACTGCGCAACACTGACAGCCAGTGCTACGGCTCCGGCCTGACAA
>CAZQKJ010000138.1:0-8509 GCA_964593315.1 uncultured Granulosicoccaceae bacterium | reverse complement strand
GCATGAAGTCAGGGCACCGTGTCAGTAAACTAATCCCCGCAACAGGCGCAGTAGCTCTGGTCGCCATTATCCTGCAGGGATGCCTTGCAGGAGGAGTGCTCAGACCCGTCAAAGCAAGCGATAAAGACAGCTCCGGAGTTTTTGACGGCACCTGGGATACTGTCGTGAAAAGCACAGAAACCAGACAAACTATTGCCGGCAACTGGATCGCCAATTGTAATGACCTGGCGGGTACACAACTGCCGAGAATGTCAGTCCAGGATGGCGAAATAGCACTCCAGTTCAGAAACAATCGCCACACGACTTTTCTCAACAGCTCGGGCCAGTTTAGATTTGAAATCCCGATGGAAGAAACCGCCTCAGAGAGTTCCCGATCGGACTCTGCTATTTCTGACGGCGCACTGACGTTTATTCTGTATGGTTCCCTCGAGAGTAAAACCGGTTTTCAAACCTTTGGTGTTGCGCAATTCGCCAATGCAGGTTGCACGTCCAAAACTACCCTGGCCAAAGTTTAAGCACCAAAACGCCTGATTAAAACAGAGTTCAAAAGCCGGAAAACAATTCGTCAACGGATTGCAGCGACACACTAACTCTGCAGTAGCAAACCTCAAAAAAAACGCTGGCCCGGCTTTCGCCGGGCCAGCGCCCACTACCAGAGTATGCAGAGTCCTGGGAGAGTTACTCAGGTAATACTCTTTCTACCTTGCACAAGTCCTAAAACAAACAACAACACTACAGCACCGACTACCGCTGTAATCAACGACCCGATAATTCCACCGCCAGCGCCTATACCCAATGCACTAAAAATTATCCCACCGATAAATGCACCGATAATTCCGACGATGATATTGGTTACAACGCTGCCACCATTATTCATAAACATACCAGCGAGCCAGCCAGCTACCGCACCGATTACAAGCCACAAGATTATTCCGGTGATATTCAAAACACTTCTCCTGAAGAATGAGTTAATAGTTGTAGTTGCGCGAACAACAGATCGTAGCGTAGCAAAAGAAACTGCCTGCCAGTGTTAAATACCGTAATCTTATGTCATTGTTTTTATTACTTTTTTTATCCGTAATCACTCCGTAAGTAGAGTCACGGGGCTCGCTAGAATCAGCGAGAGCAACAACCCCAACCTCCCCTATGCTAAAGCCGACAGCATCATCTTCACTTAACCTTACCCGCCTGCGTACTATGCGCTGATCAAGACTGACATCTTTGCCATGAGAGCCCAAGACTGAACTCATATTGAAAAATTATTTATGAGTGGTTGTGGCCCACACGAATTCACACCCACATATTCCGTCCTCTCAGACAGGATATTGATTCGCAACAAGGAACTTCGAAACCTGGTATCGGTTCGAGATCATTAACCCTGAACTCCCACCAGAACAACTGAAATTTCTTGCGTCTGATGCGTTAGAATTGCGGCCCGATGCAATCTCGACTACAGGACCAGCAATGACACCGGCCGCCACTATCGCACGCGAACTAGGCACTAAAGAATCTCAGGTAGACGCAGCCATAGCACTGCTGGACGAGGGCTCGACCGTGCCATTTATAGCGAGATACCGCAAAGAGGCAACCGGAGGCCTTGATGACATTCAGTTGCGTGAGCTACATACCCGACTCACCTACATTAGAGAACTGAATGACAGGCGTGAGCGGATCATTGCCAGTGTTGACGAACAAGGCAAACTAACTGACGAGCTCAAAGCTGAGTTTCTGGCAGCCACCAGTAAAACAGAACTTGAAGACATGTATCTGCCCTATAAGCCGCGACGCCGCACCAAAGCTCAAAAAGCTCGTGAAGCAGGCTTGCAGCCATTGGCGGACACACTGATGGCTAACCACAACGCAGATCCCGAGAAAGAAGCTGCAGGTTACATCAATAAAGAACATGAAATTCCAACCGCCATTGAAGCACTGGAAGGTGCACGCCAGATTCTGATGGAAGAAATCGCAGAGCTACCAGAGCTCAGCGGTAGCCTAAGGGAGTTTTTCTGGGGAAAGGCAGAACTAAAAAGCACCGTGGTAAAAACAAAAAAAGACGAAGGAGCAAAGTTCGCCGATTACTTCGAGTATGACGAATCGATCAGCAAGATTCCATCACATCGGGCACTGGCTTTGTTCCGCGGTAACAATGATGGTGTTCTTCGGTTATATCTCGATATACCCTATGAAGCACAAGGACAGGAAACTCACCCTTGTATCACTAAAATCGCTGCTCATCTCAATGTGACACCCGCTTCAGAGTGGTTATACGAGACGATCCGAAAGTGCTGGCTGATCAAAATGCACACACGCTTTGAGACAGAGCTGCGTCAAAGACTCCGTGAGAGTGCAGAAGCCGAAGCCATTGACGTCTTTGCTAAGAATTTACGAGATTTACTGCTTGCTGCACCCGCGGGCCAAAAGGCGACCATCGGACTCGACCCGGGACTTCGCACCGGTGTAAAAGTAGCCGTGACTGCCGCCACAGGCAAGCTGCTGGATACAGCCACTATCTACCCGCATGCCCCAAAGAACCAATGGGATCAGTCTATTGCATCCATCGCCAGTCTGGCAAAAAAGTACGATGCCAAATTGGTGGCTATTGGCAATGGCACGGCCTCAAGAGAGACAGACAAACTGGCCGCCGACACCATAGCCAAATATCCGGAACTTGGCTTACAAAAGATAATTGTCAGTGAGGCTGGTGCTTCGGTGTATTCGGCATCAGAAACCGCATCAAAAGAAATGCCTGATATCGATGTATCACTCAGGGGCGCTGCGTCTATTGCACGTCGTTTACAAGACCCACTTGCAGAACTGGTCAAGGTTGACCCGAAGGCCATCGGTGTCGGTCAGTACCAACATGATGTCAACCAGATTGATCTGGCAAGCTCTCTCGACGCAGTTGTTGAAGATTGCGTGAATGCAGTCGGGGTGGATATCAATAGTGCATCTGCCGAGCTTCTCACCCATGTTTCAGGGTTATCTACTACGCTTGCAGAAAATATTATTACCTATCGCGATGATATAGGTAGCTTCAAAGCACGCACCGAGCTAAAAAAAGTACCAAGACTGGGGCCCAAAGCATTTGAACAATGTGCAGGATTTTTAAGAATCATGGATGGCAGTAATGCGCTTGATGCTTCATCCGTACATCCTGAAGCCTACCCCGTGGTTAAAAAGATAGTGGCAGATACTGGCCGTGATGTACGCAAACTGATCGGTGACAGCTCTGCACTAAAGGCACTTGATCCACAGCGCTATACAGATGAGCAATTCGGACTCCCCACAGTACAGGACATTCTTAAAGAACTTGAAAAACCCGGGCGTGATCCGCGCCCCGAATTTAAGACTGCCACGTTCAAAGACGGTGTTGAAAAAATATCAGATTTAAAACCCGATATGATACTTGAAGGTGTGATCAGCAATGTCACGCACTTTGGTGCGTTCGTGGATATAGGCGTGCATCAGGACGGATTGGTACACATATCGGCACTGGCAGATAAGTTTGTCAAAGATCCACATGAGGTTGTATCCACCGGTGATGTAGTAAAAGTTAAGGTGGTAGAGATAGATGAAAAACGCAAGCGAATCGCATTAACCATGAAACTGGCAGATAAGCCTGAAGCCCATGGGAAAAGTACGTCAAATCCTAATCCGAAAAGGAAAGCTGATAAAGGAACACAGCGTCATAAAAGCGGTGGCGGCACACAGAAGCCACAAAACAGTATGGGCAGCCTGGGTGAAGCGCTGCTTCAGGCGAAACAACAATCTAAAAAGTAGCCAGACCAAAGCATGCCACCGTATTATTGCTTACTTAATCTATGCCAGATAACCGCTAGCTCCGGGTAGAAAGATTGTCACTTCAAAGCCCCTGCGCCCTACCCGATAGCGCTTTAGTCAGCAAGTGTTCAGTTTATGCAGGCAATTGAATGTCCTGCAGTTTAATTATCCGTAAAAAAGCAGATTTTTCGTAGTTTTTATCGTCCTATTCAGTATATTGGTGGTTACTTTGAAATACTCTGCCTGTCCGGTGGATGCATTTCGCGAATTTTCTACCAATACAAAAAGCCTGCAGACAGGTTTTAGTGAATACTGGAGTATCGAATGACGATAACCAACACATCAATCCCTGGCGCTCGAGGGATAACTCTACAAGCGTTGGCCCTGGCCACACTGCTGCTATCAGGTTGCGCATCACTTGCGCCTCAGAACGAATCATCGACAACTGCGGAATCCGCAACTGCACCGGCAATTGCTGACGTACTGGAGCAGCCAGACGGTTTTCAAGACAGCGCCGTCCACTGGGGCGGCACTATCGCATCGGTCGAATTTAAGGACGACAATACCTGGGTGGAAGTGATTCAACGACCACTCAACAGACGCGGGATACCAGTGGCATCGGATTTATCCGAAGGACGGTTTCTGGCAGTGATCCCAGGGTTTCTGGAACCTACCGATTATAAAACCGGGCAAACCATTACCCTGACCGGCAACCTGGACGGCAGCGAAACACGAGCAATCGGTGACGGCAGTTATGACTACCCGAAGGTCGCAGTAGCCGATCATCAGCTATGGACCAGAAGCACCCGGCTCGCGAGCAACGGTCGTCGTGGCTACTACTATGCTCCCTACTACAAATGGCCTTTCCGCAGCTCCATTTCAATTGGCTTTGGCAGTCGCAGTGCGTTTGGATTTCGGGGTAGATTCGGTCACAGCAGGTATGGGTTTGGTCATAGCCGATTTGGAAGACACAGCCGTAGTCGTTTTCGCTCAGGCTCAATACGATTAGGCGGTGTGATACGAAAATAGAAACTGGTCACCGTATCTAGTCTCTAGCTAATTTTAACTTCAACAACCATCGGCCGGATGTTAATTACATCTGGCGATTGGTTGTTGGAGAATCTTCAGATTGCCAGACTGGGCACAGGCATAGTGGCTTACCTTTCGGGTTTTCTCAGTATATTCTCCATCTTTTTTCCTTTAGCAAGCTCGTCTACGATCTTGTCGAGATACCGTACTTTCTGTGTCAAAGCATTTTTAATGTCCTCAACTCGGTATCCACAAATCACTCCCGTTATTAAATGAGCATTTGGATTGAGATTGGCTTTTTCAAAAAAACTTTCAAACGTAGCTTCATCCTTGATCATCTTCTCCAGACGTTTATCGGTATAGCCCGTCAACCAACTGATGATCTGATGCAATTCTTGTTTCGATCTTCCTTTCTTTTCAACCTTAGCTACATAGTGAGGATACACAGATCCAAATGTCATCTTTGCAAAGGCTTCATCGTGGTGACTAGTATCTTTCATAGCTATTCCTGTTCTGTTGTTAATATTCTTACATAACCAGAATATTAGAAACCATCTTCTCTACACAATCGATCAGCGAGTCGAAGATTATTCGGTATCCTGTACTTTCCGTCTAATTGACTCACGATGTACTTTGCCTGTCCCAACCCTATTCCTTCGCTAGTAACAAACAGGGGTTTTACGCTCTTTCCACGAAAAACCTCATGCTTTTCGTGAATTGTTCCCCTGGGATTTTTGGCCACACCGATTACCGGAGTATTGCCATCGAGCGCATCAAACAGGTATTTTCCCAATCCCGGTTTTCCATCTTCCAGGTGCACGAACCCGTCGATGATAATGCAGTCTGGCGTCAAATTATGTTCTTCCAGCAGTGCTTCAATACACGGAAGCTCGCGCTTATAGAACTCACCTGACTGGTAGTTTTCTACTCACTCTACAACGGTTATATGGGTACTATTCTCACCTTCTCTGTCCGCATCCTCTCCCCAACTTAAATTCCGATCAAAGAATGACACCCCTGCTACATGGCCGGTGTTGCCTCTATAGTCAACATCAATAGCTAAGAATTTTACATCGGAGAACTGCTGGCGAGCAAAGGACATGTCCAAGACGGCTTTCAGCTGTTGGACATTGAGACCACAGTGTTTTTCCCTGTTTTGATCTACTGCCTCTTTCAGCACCTTTTCCAATAGCTTTACATTGCCCCACCATGCCGCTGCATAGAGCTTCTCTGACGGACAATATAAGCCCCTCGAAAATGTGTGTTCAAGACTTTCCGCTAAATCTATAGATTTTGCCAACTCGATAATTGTTTCGTTAACATTGCGACAAAACGTGTCAGATCCATTTACACCATAAAAACGCCACATAGACTCATCTGCAGCTCCATAGTTTGGACCAGTATCGAACATAGTATTCGGGTCTCCGAACTTTGATACCGCTTTGTAAATATCGTTGTAGTCATAATCTGCAACACCGACATCCACACGGCATTGAAAATTATTTGGGTAATCATCCAGCGAGAATTTTGCCCATACGTAAATAGACTCCAATTCGTGAACCATACATACGCTGGAATCGCAGCGATCATCGTCAATACATACAGTATCAATTTCCCAACCCAGCGCTTGCATACCCGAAACAAGATACTCCAAATTTTCTGACGCCATGCTCTCTGGTTCCTCACTAATCAGCACGACGGTATAGCTACATGATCGATTTCCGATACGCTGAACATTGTTAGTTTCTGCTTAACCTGACGAAGATTTTTTCTCCGCGACTACCGGTTCTAACGGGGAAACTGGTGTACGTTTGACTGAGTATCAGGCCTTTATTGAATTTTTCACACAATTGACAAAACCATCGACACCATAAACCCGAGAAGATCCGGAATAATCCGACTGCTGCCGGATTTAACTTGCCCCCAAGTTGCCTGTTGTGTCAAAGCGTTTTGATCTACCCGAGCCTTTGCATTGCTTCTTCTATACTTTCCCGCAGTGTCCTGACTACAAAATCCACTTCATCTTTAGTAATTATCAAGGGTGGCGACATCACATTGAGATGAAAAATCGGACGCACCAGCAGACCTTTGGCATCTGCGATGTCCGAAATTATTTTGCCAATGTCCATCTCTTCGGGAAATAGCTCTCTGGTTTCCTTGTTTTTAACAAACTCAACACACTGCATTAATCGATAGCCACGTACCTCACCGACTATCGGTAAATCCAGCAGGGTTTTTAGCTGCTCGGCAAAGTAGTCTCCCACCTCGATTGCATGATCGAATATTTTTTCACGTTGCATGATTTCTATGTTTTTCAATGCGGCAGCACAACATACCGGGTGACCCGAATAGGTGTATCCGTTGGTAAAGCACCGGTCCTTGCCTTTCTCGCTGATCACAGCATGGATTCTGTCAGAATAGATGGTAGCGCCCAAAGGCAAATAACCGGAGCTCAATCCTTTGGCACAAGTGATGATGTCAGGCACAAAACCGAATACCGACTCAGACGCAAACCAGTGACCCAGTCTGCCGAATGCGGTTACTACTTCATCAGATACATAGAGAACATCGTGGCGCTGACACACTTCATGGGTACGTTGGTGATAACCCGCAGGCGGCACGATAACGCCCCCTGCTCCAAGAATCGGCTCTGCAAAAAACGCCGCTACCTTATCAGCGCCCAGCTCGAGTATTTTCTGTTCTAGCTCATCAACCAGAAAATCCAGAAACGCGGCCTCGGTTTTATACTGATCAGCAGCGCGGTAATAATTCGGGCTTGAAATATGGTGGATTGTATCGCGCTTATAATCAAACTCTGGAGGATGGTCGGCTTTTTTACCCCCAATAGACATAGAGATATAGGTACTGCCATGGTAGGAACCATCACGAGCAATGATGTGCTTTTTATCATGCTTGCCACGGCAATTCTGATAAAACTGGATCAAACGATACGCAGAGTCTATGGCAGTAGAACCGCCGCAGCCGTACATAACATGATTCAAATCACCGGGTGCAAAATCCGCAAGCTTTGACGCAAGCTCTGCCGCAGGGCCTGTGGTGATATCCACAAACGGACTGGCGTAGGCCAATTTTTTTACCTGCTCGGCAATAGCATCTGCCATCTCTTCCCTGCCCTGGCCAATATTGGTGCACCATAATCCACCGACTGCATCTAAATAGCGATTGCCGTCAATGTCAGTCAGGTAAGAGCCACCGGCATGCTCCATGATCATTGATCCTTCCGTGTCGAAGGAGTCGAATACCTGCCAGGGGTGGGTGAAATGGTCTTTGTCTTTTTGCCAGATGTCTTTGGCGTAGTTGTCGGTGGTGGTCGGGGCAGCCATGCTGGTCTCCATAGACATTACGCTGCCATGCTACCTCAGTCTGGGGGGCTGCGTTCATCTTTGCGCGACGCTATGAATTTCCGCCCATTGATCCGCTGCTGCCGTCCACTAGCTGATTAACCCCGAAGAGCGCTGGCGGTTAATCAGGCACACAAAATCGCAGCGTTTGCCATTGCCCTGTGTTGTTGTTCTAATCAACCGTGCTACACCACAAAAAGTGACTGGAAAATGCTCCTGCATAAAAACCTTTTTGAAGGTCTTGACAATATTGTTCACCTGAGCGCCGGTGGCGAAACACCGATGCTGCATTCTCATCGGGAAGCATTCGAGCAGTTCATGCAAGATAAAGCCCGAGG
>CAZQKJ010000137.1:0-8623 GCA_964593315.1 uncultured Granulosicoccaceae bacterium | reverse complement strand
GAGTAGAGACACTGCCTGAAGGCTTTAAGTTAATCGCCAGCACTGACAATGCACCCATCGCGGGCTTTGCAGACGAACAGCGCAACTATTATGCCTTGCAGTTTCATATAGAGGTCACTCACACCAAACGGGGTGCTGATATCCTCGAGCGCTTTGTAAGAGATATATGCCTATGTGACGATCAATGGCAATCTGCAAATATTGCTGATGCGTCAATAACATCCGTAAAGGCTCAAGTGCAAAAAGATATGGTTTTACTCGGTCTGTCCGGTGGAGTTGATTCATCCGTGGTGGCTGCGATCTTAAACAAGGCCATAGGTAAACAGCTGGTTTGTGTTTTTGTTGATAATGGTCTGTTGCGTCTTGGTGAAGGTGATCAGGTGATGCAGACTTTTTCCGAATCGCTGGGTGTTAAGGTAATCCGTGTTGATGCAGAGGCCGAGTTTCTTCAGGCACTGGAGGGGCAGTCAGATCCTGAGCAGAAACGAAAGATTATCGGGAACCTTTTTATCAGAATCTTTGAACGTGAAGCTCGTAAGCTTGACGATGTACGTTGGTTGGCGCAGGGAACTATTTATCCTGATGTCATAGAGTCGGCCGGCAGCGCCACGGGTAAGGCGCACGTGATTAAATCTCATCATAATGTCGGTGGCTTGCCTGCTGATATGGAGCTTGAACTGGTCGAGCCACTGCGCGAGCTGTTTAAAGATGAGGTACGTAAAGTCGGGCGCGAGTTAGGTTTGCCCGGCACCATGGTAGATCGTCACCCGTTTCCGGGCCCGGGGCTCGGTGTCAGGATTCTCGGTGAAGTTAAAAAAGAATATGCGGATACGCTGCGTCGATCTGACGATATATTTATTCAGGAACTTCGATCGCACGATCTTTACGATAAGGTATCGCAGGCATTTGCCGTCTTTTTGCCGGTTAAATCTGTGGGAGTGACCGGTGACGGGCGTCGTTATGCTCATGTGATCAGTCTGCGCGCTGTCGAAACCACGGACTTCATGACGGCAAACTGGGCGCGATTGCCGCACGAGTTTCTCGATCTTGTCTCGAGAAGAATTATTAATGAGATTGAAGATGTCGCCAGGGTAGTTTATGACATCTCCGGAAAGCCTCCGGCGACCATAGAATGGGAGTAGTGTGCGGTCCCGGATGCAAGCCAACCAAATACGCTCACCCGATACACAATCCGGGGCGGTGTTAAGCGCAAGCTACCCTCGCGAGCTACATTAGCCATCGGTAAGGTTATGTGGTTAATAGCAAACCTAATCAATCTTTAACCTGTTTTATTTTCCAGCAAGTGCACACTGTGCATGGTCCTTCGGTGTACCGATTGACTCAGTTGTCATAACAATTAAAAAAACAGAACAACCAAGCCTGATAAAGCAACACTGAACTATTTTCTACAGCTATATAAAACTTGAAAAAACTGTAGGTATTTAGTTCAGACTCCGGCGAATTCTTTGTAGAAACAGGGAATTACAGGTGGATTAACTCCGGAATGCAGTTTGCTTGCACTTTTTTGTTCAATTTTTCAATTGTTCGACTATAAGTTATACACAAATACAAGAACATAGCCTGCTTTAGCTCCATTGAAAGCGGCAAATAGCTTCCCGGGAAGTCACGCAGTGACCGATGGGCGAACATGAATTATTAAACTGTCGGGAAATAATAAAATGACACTAAGAAAGTCCGTCATCGCCACACTTATCAGCACTGCGCTTGCGCTTCCAGCGTTTGCACAGGATGAATTCTCCAAACGACTGTATGTGGGGTTTGGTGGTGGAACTTCTACACTGACTCCGGAATCGCAAATTGATGGTGTGTTTGTCGATGATGATTCTGATTCTGGCAGCAAACTTTTTATCGGTTGGGACTTCGCGCGTCGCTTTGCGGTAGAGCTCGCCAGAGGTGATCTGGGAGAAGCTGGTATTGGACCCAACAATCTGGGGTCGATTAGTTATGACGTCACCGAGCTCAGTGGTGTCTATCATTTTTATAACCTTGGCGGTTATGAAAGCTTAGTTGGCCGACGTGGTCTGGGGTTGTTCGCAAAGCTCGGCCTCGGTTTTATGGAAAACGATAGTAATCTTCAGTTTGAACGTGAAAACGATGTTCATCTTGCCGGTGGACTGGGTCTTGAATACGCCACACGTTTTGGTCTGGCTTTGCGCGGTGAGTTTGAAGCGTTCGATGAAGATGCGACGCTCGCTTCGTTGAGTTTGTTATGGCGCTTTGGTGGTGGCGGTGGCAGCGATTCAGATGATGGTCTGTTCTCATCCGGTGGAGTCATTGGAGACACAGTGGGCGGCCTGATTGGTGGCGATAATGATGGTGATGCTCCAACGCTTGACGATGATGATGGTGATGGAGTTCCAAACAGTCTTGATGACTGCCTTGACTCAGCACCTGGTGAGCCTGTATCGGCTACCGGTTGTGCCTTGTTCGGTGGTGTACTGGCAGGGGTTCAATTTGAAAGCGGTTCGGATCGTCTGGTAGATGATGCACAGGTGGTGTTAAATGATGCGGCTGACGCATTGCTTCAGAACCCGAGCCTCAAAGTTGAAGTTCAGGCTCACACTGATAGCCAGGGTGCGGCTGATTACAATGTTGAACTTTCAAAGCAACGTGCGCTTGCAACAGTTCGCTACCTCATGCTTCGCGGTGTGCCATCAGAGCAAATGACAGCACGTGCATTTGGTGAAGCCAAGCCAATTGCTGATAACTCAACAGAAGAAGGCAGATTTACCAACCGACGTGTCGAGTTCCATGTGATCGAGCGTTAATCTACGCATGGTTACAACTGCATGCTGCAGTTGATACACTTACAGGCCGTTTCGAGATTTCCCGGAACGGCCTTTTTCTTTGTCTGCGGAAATTTATTGACGATGATCATCAGGATTGCGAGTCAACTGACGGCCACGATTGCTATCGCCGCAGTAATAACCGGTTGTGCCTCTCGAGGCGTGGCAGAGCGCCAACCCGTGGTTGACACGGTTGCGGAACGACTAGACACCTACGTTTTTGAAGACGGTGCGGTGCGCCATGACACAACCAATCCTGAGGTGGCGAGGCTCTGGCAGGAGTACAGTACCCAACGACGTACAGGCAATCTCTCAGAGGCAAAAGTCACGTTGGAAGAAGCCATTTCGCTCGAGCCACGTGATCCGGCGTTGTGGAGTAGTGCAGCGGAACTGGAGCTTGATCAGAACTCACATTTGCGCGCCGAGAACTATGCGGCCAAATCCAACTTCCTGGCAACCCTGGGTAACCGACCTTTGCGTTATCGAAACTGGTTGATCATCCAGCGTGCCCGTGAAGGGCGTGGTGATCTGCTTGGGGCACGAGAAGCGGAAATCGAATCGAGCAAACTGAGTCCGTAGATTCTATTTAAACTCACTCTTATGACGGTCTCCCGGGAGATAGAAGTTAGCACCGGGTAAGTCAGCGTCAGGCTTTGATCTGTGTGTTTGAATGCCTTCGTGCAGCGCTGTGTAAAACATTCCAGCCGTATAAAGCCTGTGCGTAGTATTATGTCTGTTTGGGGTGTGCGAGACCCGATGCGCCCTGTGACCGCTACCCAGTTCATCCCTGTGACCGCCCATGACTGACTCTGATGATAAACAGGTTGATGCCGGCCAGTTTGATGCCGGCCCGGTAACGGTTGCTGACGTGTTGGGTAATCACGGACCCTTTGCCGCTGCCAAGCCTGGCTTTCGGGAACGAGTCGAACAGCAACAACTTGCGAGCGCAATTGATCAGTGTATTGAGGAACAGAATGTTCTGGTGGCAGAGGCGGGTACCGGTGTTGGTAAAACCTTTGCCTATCTGGTGCCGGCGTTAAGTTGCGATAAAAAAGTAATCATCTCCACTGGTACGCGGCATCTGCAAGACCAGCTCTTCCACACGGACTTACCGGTTGTTCGTCGTGCGCTCCATCGCAGCCCGAAGGTAGCTTTGCTCAAAGGTCGTGCAAATTATCTCTGTCAGAGGCGACTTGAGAAGGCCGCGCATAACCCGGCCTTTCGAGAGCCATCGCTCGCCAGGCAGCTGGACCTGATTCGTAACTGGGCCCGGCAAACCACCACCGGTGATACTTCAGAAGTGCTGGATGTGCCAGAGGCGTCTCCGGTATGGTCAGCGGTTACCTCAAGCGATGATTTTTGCAGAGACCATGAGCCCGATGACATGGCAGGGTGTTTTGTCACACGCGCACGTAAACGTGCGATGGAAGCAGACGTTATCGTGGTCAATCACCATTTGTTTTGCGCTGATCTCGCACTCAAGGAAGGATCTTTCGGTGAGATCTTGCCGGATACTGAAGTGGTTATCATCGATGAAGCGCATCAATTACCTGAGACTGCGGCGCTTTTTTTCGGGCAACGTTTAAGTAGTCGTCAACTGTTTGATTTAGCCCGCGACAGTCATACCGAATACCTTGCTGAAGCACCGGATGTAGCCGAGATAAGAGATCGAGCTGCAGCTCTTGAAAAAGCCACCAAGGATTTTCGCTTGTCTCTGGGGCTTGAGCAGCAACGTGAAGCCTGGTCCAAAGTCAGTGAACTCACCGGAGTTAACCCGGCTCTTGATCAATTGCGTGAATCGCTGGAATTGTTGTTTGAACCACTGGATGCCGCGTCTGTACGTGGCAAAGGGCTTGAGAGTTGCAGGCGTCGTTGTCTTACACACCTTGAGGTGTTGGAGGCGTTCAGTGATAGTCGCGATGAACAATACGTTCACTGGTTTGAAACCTACCGCACAGGCTTTAGCCTTAATTTGACTCCGCAAAACGTAGCCAAGCCATTTTCAGCCGCTCTGTCACAGCTAAATTGCTCATGGATTTTTACTTCAGCTACGCTTGCGGTTAACCGTAGCTTTGAACACTTTGAAGCACAGTTAGGTATTGAGGATGCCAACGAACTTCAAGTAGACAGCCCATTCGATTACAAGAAAAATGCGATGCTGTATCTGCCGGCCAATATGCCGGAGCCCAGGTCTCCAATATTTGACGAGGCAGTGCTGACTGTTGCAGAGCAGGTAGTCAACGCGAGTAAAGGGCGCTGCTTTGTGCTGTTTACCAGTTATAGAGCGCTTGAAAGTGCGGCAACAGCAATGCGTGCCAATTGTCGTTATCCGGTATTGGTGCAGGGACAGATGCCAAAGCGAGAGTTGGTTGAAGCATTCCAGTCCCACGGTAATGCCGTGTTGCTCGGCACCAGTAGCTTTTGGGAGGGGGTTGACGTTCGCGGTGAGGCCTTATCCTGTGTCATTATCGATAAGCTGCCGTTTGCGTCACCCGGTGATCCTGTTTTGCAGGCTCGAATACAGGGCTTACAGCAAAACGGTGTGAACGCCTTTATGGAGTTTCAGTTACCCAAGGCGGTACTCGCGTTAAAGCAGGGTGTGGGCAGGCTGATCCGTGATGTTGATGATCGCGGTGTATTGGTTATCTGTGATCCAAGGTTGCAAACCAAAGCCTACGGAACGACCTTTCTTGAGAGTCTGCCCGGTATGCGTATGGTACAAAGACCCGAAAGCGTCGATAAATTCTTTGCAGCGACTTAAGTTTTACTTACCACAATTTCGCATCACCATGAAACGAACTCACTTGTACAAAGAATTCCCCTAAGCAATCTATGAAAAACCTAATCGCCATAGATACTTCTACAGAAGCCTGTTCAGTTGCTTTGCTGTGTGATGAACAGTCGATATTTCGCTATCTCGTAGAGCCCAGAGTACATGCTAAGGTATTGCTGCCACTGTTAGACGAGCTTTTAGCCGAGGCAGGTATCAGCGCTCAACAAATTGATGCGATAGCGTTTGGTCGGGGGCCAGGAGCCTTTACCGGAGTGCGTATTGGTACTGCGGCAGCGCAGGCAATAGCCCTGGCTTCAGACTTGCCGGTAGCTCCGGTCTCGACCCTTGCAGCTATCGCGCATCGGTGCTTCCGTGAACGAGGTTGTGAAAAAGTAGCAGCCTGTATTGATGCGCGTATGGGTGAGGTATATTGGGGGGCCTATCAACTGGCATTCGGTCAGGCCGAGCTTGTGGGTGCCGAATTGGTCTGTCCACCAGCTAAAGTCAAGGTACTTGACGCCAGCTGGACTAGTGCCGGTACCGGGTGGCAAACCTATCCCTCTGAATTGCAGCGTGCGTCTGGTGTGAGCATAGATGCCAGTAACGAACTGTTTCCACACGCTTTGGATATCCTGCATCTCGGCCGCAGCCTGCTGCAGCGCGGGCAGGGTGTCAGTGCTGATAAAGCACTGCCTGTATATCTGCGTGATAATGTCGCTCTGACTGAGAAACAACGTTCGCAAAACTAGAAGTCCACTGATCGTATTAGCGCCATCCGCCTGAAAAACCAGGTGACCCTGACTGATGCACTGAACGGATCAGCGACTAGCTGGTGTAGACTAGATCAAACTGCCCACTCAGGAGGTGGCTTATGAATGCTGAATCATCAACACCATTGGTTGATCAATCCGTTATCGATACCTTTGAGCGCGATGGCGTCGTGTTGCTCAAGGGGCTGTTCAAAGATTGGGTAGAGCCACTGCGCACTGGTATTGAACACAATATGCGAGAGCCTGGTGAATTTGGTAAGAACTACACCAAGGCAGGACAAGAAGGTCAGTTTTTTGGAGACTACTGTAACTGGCAGCGTATTCCTGAGTATCGCGATTTCTTCTTCAGCTCACCCGCGGCGTCCGTTACCGCCGGGTTATTGCAATCAAACACAGTCAGAATTTTTCATGAACACGTATTGGTTAAAGAGCCGGGTACCGCGCAGAAAACACCCTGGCACCACGACCAGCCTTACTACTGTGTCAATGGCTCCAAGGTTTGTAGTCTTTGGATACCGCTTGATCCGGTGGAGCAGTCAGTGTGTCCGGAATTCATAGCGGGTTCGCATCTGTGGGGCAAATGGTTTGTACCAACAAAATTTACCGGGGATTCCTACATTCGTGAAGGCGATAAAATGGAGCCGATACCGGATTTTGATTCAGAGCGTGATCAACACAACATTAAATCATGGCAGCTTGAGCCAGGTGATTGCATTGCCTTTCATTTTTTAACGGTACACGGGGCACCTGAAAATCTTTCCTCACACAGGCGCCGGGCTTTTTCTGCAAGAATGCTGGGCGATGATGCAACTTACGTTATTAGGGGCGGAGAGATGTCACCTCCGTTTCCGGGGCTTGAAAAGAAACTTAAGCCAGGAATGCCTATGGATACAGAAGAGTTCGCGGTTATATATTCGTAACCTGCAACGCTAACTTTCAATTTTGAATCGGAACTTTGGCCTGCTAAAGAGAGTTACTCTTTGGCTAGCACCTGAGCAACACAATTGACAAGTGTGATGCCTGCTAACATAAGTTGTTTAGATTCGGCAGCGCCCATATCGGTAAAACCTGCGTCTGTCATTACCTTCTGTGCCCAGGTGAGTAGCGTCAGTTCAGAGTGGTGGTTCCTGTACTGGCGCTGAGATTCTGCATGCTGCTCAGGTTCAAGTCCTGCACTAAAAGACATTTGTTTGGAAAACTTTGAAAGCTCAGTCAGATACTCTCCCTGAGTAACCGTCGGGATTTGCAGATTTGCCTGATCCAGTGCAATACTGATTACCAACAACATATCGAAAAGAATCTGGATGTTATCGGGATCGTGACCGAGCTCGCGTTGTATCGCAATAGAATCAAACAAGACCGGCTGACTGGATTTTATCTTATCCATAACAACTGATTTTTCGAGTATAGGCAGTGTAGATGTATAAGCGGCTGCTTGTTGTAGATTGTCTGAAGTAATTTTTTCCATGAAATTCTATTGGAGAGTCAGAAACTTTTTTCTTTTAACTGCAGGAAATTTTTCAATTGAATAGCGAAGCATAGTTCTGGGCATCCTGGCTGCGTACTCGAAAAGATATTGTTCAAGTCTTGGCAGATCACGCTTGCCGGCTTCGCGTAACATCCAGCCCGACACCTTGTGAATTAAATCTTCTTTGTCGTCCAGAAGCAGTGTCGCGTACTTGTAGGTGTCGTCTAAATCATTCTGACGGATGTGGTAAAACGTTGACATCATAGCGATACGTCTGCTCCATATCACTCGTGCATCAATTAGTTTATCCACGGTGCTTCTGTCTTTGCTGTGATGCCATGCGCCGATAATCTGATAAGCGGATGAATCAACGAGATCCCAGTTGTTGATATATCGCTTATTTTTTAGATAAGCGGTAACGGTAGATTTTTTATCTCTTTCACTGCCGCGTTGATAAAAATCTACCATCGCAAACAGGGCGCAGAGCCTTACCTCGTGCCACTCACTGTGCAGCAGTTTGATCATTTGTGTGAGTGTTAGGTCTGAGCGATACTGCTTTATGGTTGCGCGCAAAACCGGCACGCGAATGCCGAGAAATTTATCCCCTTCACCATACTCGCCTGAACCAGTCTTAAAGAACGATTGCGAATGTAGTGCTACTTCCGCATTGGCAAGCTCGATCAGCGATTTTTCTATAGCCAGCATCTTTGCCAGTATCTGTAATTGAAGGCGCTCAGCTAGTTAAGGTGCTTACGAGTTCTGTGTAAGACTCAGCGCTAAAGCCAACCATGGTTTTCTTTCCATG
>CAZQKJ010000136.1:0-8808 GCA_964593315.1 uncultured Granulosicoccaceae bacterium | reverse complement strand
GTTGAATGATGCATTGTATTCATCCGCGTCACTGTTATTACGCTCTGTGGTAAAGCCTGATCGGAATCCGTAACATGAGGATTAGTTTCGGGAAATCATCTACCTTTGAACCAAGAAGTCACAGTCATCGGTGCAGGTATTGTCGGTATCTGTAGTGCACTGCATTTGCAGCGCAACGGGTTCAAAGTCACTTTGCTGGATAGACGGCCTCCCGCCAGTGAAGCCTCCTTTGGTAACGCAGGTGTTATCAGTCGCGGCTCTATCTTCCCCGAGGCAGCTCCCGGTATCCAAAAGAAAATACCGGGAATTCTGAGCAACAGAAACCGTGAAGCGAGACTTCACTATGGCTATCTTGGTCAACTGACACCGTGGGCCAGAAGACTGCTCAAAAACACCCGCGCTGAACGCTTTGAAAATAACATACTGGCGTTAAACGACATTGTGGGTCGTTGTCTGGTTGCCCACAAATCACTCCTGCTTGAATGCAACGGCTTGAATTATTTGCGTGAGAGCGGCTGGATTAAATTATTCAGGCAGCTCGAGACTTTTGAGGCGTCAGCTTTAGAACAACAGATGCTTGAAAAGTGCGGAGTTGCATTTGAGCGTCTCGATGCAAGTGGTGTTCAAACAATGGAAGCTGGTCTGCGTGATATTTTTGCTGCAGGGTTATGGATAAAAAATACTGCGTCAGTCAGCAATCCGGGTGCTGTCGGCAGGTTGTATGCGGAACTCTTTTTAAGTGAAGGCGGTACTATAGAACTCGATGAGCTAAAGCGCCTGGAACAACGTGACGGATATTGGCAGATCGAGCTCAGCAATAACCAAACAAAAGCAGACAAGCTTGTTATCGCGCTCGGTGCCTGGTCAAAAGTGATACTGGAGACAATCGGATACAACATACCGATGGTTGTCGAGCGGGGTTATCACATGCACTACGATCTACAACCAGGTGTCAGTCTTACCCGTCCAGTGTATGACGTTGATGGCGGGTATGTTATGTCTCCCATGCAAAAGGGTTTGCGTGTTACCACGGGCGTTGAATGGGGTTCAGAAGAGACTGCACCGACACCCGTACAGTTGCGGCAGGTAAAACCTTATGTGTCTCAGGCCATTGATATTGATACCGAGCTTGATCCAGAGCCGTGGCTTGGGCGTCGGCCCTGTACACCGGATTCATTGCCGATTATTGGATCAGCTCCCAAGCACAAAAACTTGTGGCTGGCATTTGGTCACGGTCATATGGGTTTCAGTATGGGGCCAATCACCGGTCAGTTGATAGCTGATATGGTGGCCGGCAAGTCCCCCGTTATGAATACTGAAGCGTTCAGTCCAGCGCGTTTTTGACTCTGGCTGTTTATCGCGCGCGCCGGCAAATCCAAAGTCTGGCACTCCTCGCTGTATGCAATTGCAGCTTGTAAAAAATTCTGCTTAAAGCGTTTAGCTGGTGGCGTTTTTCGCTACCTGACTGCGATCAAAGCGTGGGTCGGGTCGAGAGAAAATCAAGCCCTTGATGTCTTCAAGGATCAGATAATTGCACGGGATCAGTATCAGTGTAATTAATGTAGCAAACATAATCCCGAAACCGAGTGAAACAGCCATCGGTATAAGGAACTGTGCCTGAGTACTTTTTTCGAATATCAGCGGCATTAAACCAAAGAAGGTTGTAAGCGAGGTCAAAAGAATTGCACGAAAGCGCGCCACACCTGCCACTCTTACGGAGTTTTCAATGTTGAGCCCTTCGTGTCTTCTTTGGTTAACGAAATCAACCAGCACCAAACTGTCGTTGATAACCACACCAGACAGAGCGAGCATACCCATGTAACTCATGATGCTCAGGTTCATTCCCATAATGACGTGTCCGAGTATGGCCCCGACCACACCAAACGGAATGACCAGCATGACGGTCAGCGGTTGCGCATAGGATCTGAGTGGAATTGCCAACAGTGCATAGATTACGGCTAACACAAACAGGATACCTACACGTAAGCTTCCGAAAGAATCTCGCTGTTCACGTGCCTCACCTTGCAGTGACAAACTGATGTCAGGATAGCTTGCCAGTAAATCGGAAGCATCTTCTGTCAGGTCACGTTTGATCGCTTCTATATCTGTGTTTTCTTTGTCTATATCTGCTTCTATGTTAATGGTTCGTTTGCGATCAACCCGTCGGATGGTGGTGAACCCGCGACCCAGAGAGGCGTCAGCCACTTCAGCAAAAGGAATGTTACTACCGTCGGGGGTTCTGATTAGCATGGTTTGCAAGTTATCCAGTGACTGGCGCTCGCTGAGCGGGTAGCGCACCACGACGCTGACATCATCACGATCCCTTTGTATGGTCTGAACCTGGAATCCGAAAAATGCCTGCCTGACCTGCTGAGCAAGGCTTGAAAGCGTCAAGCCGAGTTGTTCTGCCTCAGGTTTAATCTCGAGCTTCAGCTCTTGTTTTCCACTTTCAAAACTGTCGGTAATATCTTCCACACCCGGATAGGTGCCAAGCTTCTCCTTGATAACAACAGCGGCGGCTTTTAAGCGATCAAAGTCGCGACCGGAAAGTTGTACATTAACTGGTGATCCACCACGTCCGATCTCTGCCCGGTAGTTAACATCTTTAGCACCAGGTATATCACCTATAGATTGTCGCCATTCTCTAACCAGCTCACTACTGGTAACCTGGAGTGTGCGTTCTTCAGGCGGAGTGATTTCAAACATCACGCGCCCCCGGTGAGACTGGCCCGCACTCCCACCGCCAGCAGATCCCGCGGTAGACATGATTCCTTCAATGACACTGAGTCCGGTCTCTGGATCTACATGCTTTTTCTGTAGTTCAACTGCGGCGTTATTAATGCGTTCGATATGTTTTTGTGTGACTTCGAACGGTGTACCCGTTGGCATGGTAAGCGATGCCTGAGCGACTTCGCTTTGTATGCGAGGGAAAAAAACGAATTTGACGTGTCCGGCGGTAACAAGGCTGAATACAATGATGGCACTGCCAATGAATACAGAAACAGTCAGGTATCTTTGTCGCATACAGGCAGCCAGAGCGGGTTGATACCAATTGCGAATCATCCATTCAAGGCCCGAGGCAATTTTTTGTTGCAGGCGTGCCAATGGATTGGGTTTAGTTTTCTTGTGAAAATTCAGGTGCTTCATGTGGGCTGGTAGCACGAACTTTGATTCGACCAGAGAAAACAGCAGTACGGGTATGACGATCATCGGGATCTGGGCAAATATTTTTCCACGTACACCTTCTATCATGAGTAATGGCATAAATGCGGCCACAGTGGTGAGTACGCCAAAGGTGACCGGGATAGCGACTTCCTGTGTGCCTTCAATGGCAGCTTCAATCCGATTAGGGTTACGCCGCATGTGTGAGTAGATATTCTCACCGGTTACGATGGCATCATCCACCACAATACCCAGCACCAAAATGAAAGCGAACAAGCTGATCAAATTAATTGTCACGCCGATGGTCGGCATCAACGCCAGGCCACCGAGAAACGCAATCGGTACACCCAGAAAAACCCAGAATGCGACCGATGGACGCAGGAACATAGCAAGCATCAGAATCACTAATACTCCACCTTGCAGCGCGCTTTTGTTTAAGGTGCTGAGTCTCGCTTTGACAATGCGGGATCGGTCTCGCCAGTACCCAAGAGACACGTTGGCAGGCATAGTGGCTTCAGCCTGTTCGAGATAGTCTTTTACTTCATCGGCAACGGTGATTGCGCTCTCATTGCCAGATCGGAATACATCGATTTCTATACTGCTGCTGCCATTAAAGCTCTGCGCCAGTGCCCGTTCGTCAAACCCGTCAGTGATACTGGCAAGTTGACCCAGCGTGACACGGGTACCATCTGCAGTGCTGATGATCGGGATTTTTGCAAACTGTTCAGAGTTTCTGCTTAGGCCTTCAGTTCTGATTAACACTTCACCACCGGTTGTTTTGATAGCACCGGCAGACAAGCTCAGTGAAGAGCTGCTGATCGCTTGTGCTACATCGGCGAAAGTTAAGCCGTACTCAAGCAAGGTTTTTTCACTGACTTCAATAGCGAGTTCAAAATCGCGTACACCGGATAAGCTCACCTGCGATACGCTCGGTAATGCTTCCAGCTCATCGCGCACGGTACTGGCCAGAGTGCGAAGTTCCCGCTCACTCAAAGGCCCTGCAATGACCACGCTAATCACCTCACGGTTTCTGTTTACCACATAGACTGTCGGTGGTTCTGCATCGGATGGAAACGTATTGATCTGGTCTACCGCCTGTTTTACGTCGTCCAGTACTTCATCGATGTTGGCGCGTGAGTTAACGTCTACCAGTACTGTGCCGAGTTCCTCGGCGGCTGTAGAGGTAATCGACTTTATATCGTTTACGCCCTGTATGGCTTCCTCTATCTTGATCGTGACTGACTCTTCCACTTCAGTCGGTGATGCTCCCTCAAACGGGACACGAATAGTTATCGTATCGAGTTCGAATGACGGAAATACTTCCAGAGGGATTCTGTTATTGAGTGAAAATAATCCCCAGAAAATTATTCCGCACATTAAGAGATTGGCGGCTACACCGTTGCGGGTAAACCAGCTGATTAATGAGTGCATATCAGTCTCTAGTTTTTAAATCCGGGTTTACGGTCGGGCTTTTTCGGGCAAGGCAACAGGTGTTCACCTATCACCTTGAAGTTTGTTCAATGTGCTTTTTAAGCCACGGTGGTACTGTCTCACCTGCATCTATTTGCGCTTGTATACGAACTCTCGCCTGTTGGGGAATATCATCCCCGGCGTCTATCATTGCTTTGAGGCGTTGTAGTTGTGCATCCTGATCACCACGGGATTCCTGTGTAGTGGATGAATTCTGGTTTGCGCCGGGTTGTGTACTTTTAGTCTGGTCCTTACCCTGGCCTTCAGGTTTGCCGCGACCGGCGGGCCGCTCTTGCTGCGGAGCTACTCCGTCAACGGTAGCGTTAACTCTGGTGCCATTGGTAACACTGCCAAGTGCTGTGATATTAAGCACTTCACCCGCCTCAAGACCATCGCTGATGACGGCGACCTCGGCATCTTTCCATTCAACCACAACATCTCGGCTTTGCAGTGTGCCGATATCATCGACTAACAAAACTCGGGTGTCGTCACGCAACGCAGCCCTTGGTATAACGAATACATCATCAAGGGTTTTGCCTTCGACCTGTGCTTCTACGTATTGTCCCTGCCTGAGTGGAACCTCGAGCGAGTAAGGGTTATCGACTCTTGCTACCACGTATAACTGACGGCTGGTGGCATCTATGCCTTCTGTGCGAACAAGCTTCGCTTGCCACTGAACATCGGATCCGCTGACTGTGGCATTCAGGGTTATTTCCTGCTGACTGTCTGTCGCGCGTTGCAGATCGATGAACTTCAATTGATTACTAGCGAACGGCAGGCGAATCTCAGCCGTGTTAGATGAATAAACCTCTGCGAGTGTGTTGCCAATGTTGACGTACTGACCGAGATCGGCTTGTTTGGAACGAATCCGACCATCGTACATTGCGGTGATACTGGTACGATCAAGATCGAGCTGTGCACGTTGCAGCTGCCCCCTGGCACCTTCGAGTGAGGCCTGAGCTGCGGCGAGCTGTGGCTTGCGCAATACCAGCTCGGATGGTGTGCCTTTGCGACCGAGATTGCGCCAGTCCTGTGCTGCCTGGTCGGAGCGCGCTTGTTCTTCTGCGAGCGTCGCTCTTGCCTGTGCCACTTCTGCCTGTGCGAGAATCAGTGCGATCTCATAGTCACGCGGATCGATCTTCGCCAGCACTTCACCGTTGCGGAAGCTGCCACCTACAACAAATGCGGGAGACAGCTCGGTAATGCTTCCGGAGACTTGTGCGACCAGCGGGCCTTCTCGCCCGGCACCGACTTCTCCGCGAGACTGCAAATTCACGGTGTAGCTCTGAGGCTGAAGCCGTGTAGCCTCGACGGCAGTAGAGGTATTAAAGCTGGGCCGGGTACGCGGTTCCGGGCGGTTTGCGATGACTGTTTTTGCGGCAAGTACGCACAGCACCAGCACCAGCACCGGCAGTAGTATTTTGAATATTAGTCTCATGATTCAGGTTTTATTGAGGCTGGCCCGGTAAGTACATTGTGAATAAATTATAGAAGGAACCCACAGGCTTGTCGCACCTTCTGGGTCGTGTTGCGGACCGATTCTGGGTTGCTCAGTCAAGCCGGTACTATGGCTTAGACAAAAGATGCCAATCTCGTTCCCCGAACTCTGAGCGATTGTGCGGTTTTCGACTACTCTTAAAGGTGTATCTCGTTTTGATTCTGCCTTATGAAGCTGCTGCCCTTGAGAGCTGTAAGTTGTATTTTGCTGTTGTCTGGTTTGTCAGGCTGCAGCGGTTCTTCCGGAACTGATGCCATTCAGGAACCCGGTGTTAATTCGGATGACGTGGTAGCTAACAACGGTTTGCCCGGCCCGAACACAGAAGTTGTTGCTGTTGGCTCTGACTCATCCGGTGACAATGTTGCATTGGCAGATGATTCTGTTGATGGCGCATCAGTTGCCGTCGCCGCGCCGGCTGAATCAGTTGAACCCTTGTCGGCAACTGAGGCGGCTGAGCCGGAAGATTTGATATTGCAGGAAGATCCGCTGGTCTGTGCAGTGGACTTTGATATCGCAGAACTCGTATTTACCGAATCTGATCGCCAATGGTCATGCTCCATCTTTTCAGGATCAAACAATGACGGGTCAGGTGTTGCTTTCGATGCACTTTACTTTAGTCGAATGGGAACTGTTATCTCACAGAACACCGGTGTGTGGTACTGGAATAGAATATTACCCGGTGACGAGATTCGACTGCTTTCACCAACCATGCCTTCAATGCTAGTGCGTAATATTGTGTCGTCTAACACCACATTGGAATTTAATACGGTATCCGAGATCGGTGAAGAGGCTGTCTATGAATGCGTCCTTGTGGCGCGAGAACTTGCTGGTAGTTCCAGCTAGATTCCTTCACTGACAATTAAACCGTAGTTTTACCAAGGATCATATCGCTCGCTTTTTCAGCGATCATGATTGTCGGAGCGTTGGTGTTACCGGATACAATTTCCGGCATCACAGATGCATCGACCACACGCAAATTTTTGATTCCGTGAACTCGAAGTTCATCGTCAACCACAGCGCTGCTATCACTACCCATCTTACACGTACCTGCCGGGTGATATATTGTCTGGCTGTATTTGCGTACCGCTTCAATCAGCTGATCATCTGTTTGATACTGATAACCTGGAACGTATTCATCGACAATATAAGGTTCCATAGAAGGCGCTGAGGTTATTTTTCGCGCTACTTTGAGTCCGTTAACCGCTGTACGCAGATCGAGATCTGTTGACAGATAATTCGGTTGAATCGATGGGTAAACCGTTGCATCCGGACTGGTGATTTTTATCTCGCCACGGCTCTCAGGCCGTAGCTGACACACCGATGCTGTAAAAGCTGAAAAATCATGTACGCCTTCACCGGGTTTGTCGGCGCTTAAAGGTTGCATATGAAACTGTATGTCCGGGCGCTCAACTTCCGGTGAAGACTTTGTGAATATAGTCACCTGACTTGCAGCAAGTGTCAGTGGTCCTGTGCGGAACAGCCCGTATTGAATACCCACCTTCATACGTTTAAAAAGGCTGTTCAGTTCATCATTGAGCGTTTCTTCACTGGTCTTATATACCGCGCGTATTTGCAAATGGTCTTGCAGGTTTTTTCCTACACCCGACAAGGGGTGTACAACATTTATTCCCAGTGACTGGAGGTGAACGCCGTCACCGATGCCTGAACACTGCAATATTTGCGGTGAGCCAATTGCACCAGCTGACAAAATGACTTCACCTGTTGCATAGGCTTTTTTGATAGTACCCGATACCTCGTACTCAACACCGTGTGCCCGACGGTTTTCGGTCAAGACTTTGTGAGTTTGTGCTGCTGTGATTACTGTCAGGTTGGGGCGCTTGCGTGCCGGTTTTAGAAACCCTTTGGCAGTGCTCCAGCGGTAGCCTTTATGAGCAGTTTGTTGAAAGTAGCCAATGCCTTCTTGTGTCTCACCATTGTAGTCGTCGTTCAGCGGTATCTGGCACTCGGTTGCACCGGCAATAAAGTGATCGGCAATGGGTCTGCGCAAACGTAAATCAGATACCTTCAGCGGGCCGCCTACACCGTGGTATTTATTTTCACCGCGTGCCTGATCTTCTGATTTTTTAAAGTACGGCAGAATGCTCTCATAGTCCCAACCGCGATTGCCAAGCGCTGCCCAGTGATCGTAATCCTCGCGCTGGCCGCGTACATAGAGTAACCCGTTGATTGAGCTTGACCCACCCAGTAATTTACCTCGCGGCCACTGCAGTTGACGATTGGCAATACCCGGATCAGGATCGGTTTTGTAGCACCAGTCAAACTTCGGGTTGTGCATGGTTTTGAAGTAACCCACCGGCACATGCACCCACGGACTGCTGTCCGGTGAGCCTGCCTCAAGCAACAGCACGCTGTTGGTAGGGTCTTCAGAAAGGCGGTTTGCCAGTACGCAACCTGCAGAGCCGGCACCGACGACGATGTAGTCGAATGTCTCGACGGCGGATTCAGGACGGTCTTGCATGTGCCAGCCAATGTGGGAAAGTGGTTAAGATGCTGAAGTGATGGTTGTTTTGCAACAGCCAGCGTGGCAGCACAAAGAATACCAGCGAATTAGCAGGGTTTTCCTGCCTGCGGGTTTTGTCTTCAAACTGTTGATTTTTAAAGGAGCAAAGCGTGATTCTCGGCACTCCTGTCCGCGATTTAATCCAACGATTGAGAAT
>CAZQKJ010000135.1:0-8901 GCA_964593315.1 uncultured Granulosicoccaceae bacterium | reverse complement strand
GTTTGTAACTGCTTAACAAGAGATTCAAACTCATTTATCTCAGGGATGCCTGGAAATACGAGCTCAAGGCTTGCTGGTTTGTGCGGCGCAGACATTGATTCAATGATGCTTCCCGACAGATCTTCGTTGACCAGGAAGAAAGCGTGAAATCGAACTCCAGCCTCGCAGTACGCTGATAGACGCTCCCGAATGTCTGTGTTAACGATATCATTGAAAGGAACGCGAACGTTGCCTATTCCCAATTGTTGCAATCTGAGCAGTGTGTAGTCATTGTGCGTTCTTTTACGAGAGAACTCCTCCATTGGTCCGTTGTAAGGCAGGTCAATGGTCTCGTACCAGGCATGTCTAAGGTGTACAGCGGCTTTTACGGGCAAGGGTGCTGTGAAATGCTCAGGCGATGCGTTGGTGCCGCGTCCAAATGTCGGTAACAGACGGGCCTTAATTGTGTTTTCAAATACATCTATCAGACACACATGTAGCTTACCGAAATCATCACGCCCGAACTCTTCTGATGAAGGGCATCGATACATTTCTGCATAGTCCTGCCGCGTGAAACTGGTAGAAGGCAGGCAATAAAGATCGGTTTCGCTATGGCGATTATAAAAGTAGTGATGCACATGACCAGAAAACACAGCTTCTACATGATGTTGGTCCAGTAAATTCAGTAGCCAGTTGCGACCAGGCTGCGCATAGTTATCATAATGTTCTGCTTCGTTAGCATCATGAATAAAGGGTGGGTAATGTGAGAAGAGTATCGTGCGCTGTTTGCGGGCGCTCAGTTCTGCTAATTGCTGTTCCAGCCACAGTCGTTGTTCTGATTCTTTTTCGGTTGCAGAATTAACCAGAGACGAGTTGATTACCAATAGCGTCAACGGCTCATAATCAATCCTATACCACATGGCGCCAAAGTGTCGTGTGTAGGCGTGTTCCGCTTGTTCATTGATGCCAACGGCAGGTGACGCGGGCATTGGTTTATCACCAATGTCATGATTGCCTGGTACGTAGTGAATATTATTAGACAGTGGCGCCAACAAACGTTTTGCCTCAACGCAGGCGTCGTCGTACACATTCATGTGGGGCAGAGGATGTACCATGTCACCCAGATGAATCGTAAATGCGGGGTTGTGCAACGCCAGCAGACGCGCAGCATAGTCAGCACGCTCGTTGGCAAGTTCATTCACCGGGAAAGGTGACGATCGATCACCACTGATTGCACGAACATGCGTGTCGGTGATGATGCCGAAAGTATACAGCGGTGTACTCACTGCTTAAGCCGCTGATAGGCAAGTACTACCACCGACAAGGCAGTAAGACCCCAGAAAAACAAACAAATGCCACTGGAGAAAAAGATCCCGTAGTCGCCTTTGGAAATCAGTAGGGCCTGTCTAAAATTGTCTTCGAACAACGGCCCGAGAATAAAAGCGATCAGAAATGGTGCGGCGGGAATACCGAGCTTCAACATAATGAACCCGAGGGCACCCATCAGAAACATAACACCGACATCATAAATCGTGTTGTTGATGGCATACGCACCATATATGCAAAGCACCAATACAATAGGAAACAATATTCGGTGAGGGACATCGGCGATTTTACTGATCAATCTTATGGATAGTTTTCCGACTATAAGCAGATAGAGCGAACTCAACATGATGCCAATAAATAGAGCGTAGATAAGGCTGATGTTGTCCTGGAACATCAGCGGGCCGGGGCGTAAGCCATGAATCATAAACGCACCAAGAATGATGGCGGTGGTGATGTCTCCAGGTATTCCGAGGGCTAGTAGAGGAATCATTGTCGCACCGGCAGTACCATTATTACCCGATTCCGCTGCTGCAACTCCCTCAATCTTGCCGCTGCCAAATTCCTCAGGGTTTTTAGAGGCACGACGGGCTTCGCTGTAACTCATGAACGCTGCAGGAGCGCCTCCTATACCGGGAATAGCACCAAGTACCACACCAATGACACTGCCTCGGAAAATAGTTGGCAGACATCGCTTGAAATCCTGCCATCGTGCACCACCACCGGCCAGGCGACTCTTTTCTTTAATCTGCTCATCGAGAAAGTAAAAATTAAAAATCTCAGGTAGCGCAAACAATCCAATCAGCACAGGGATAAAGGTAAGACCGCTCATCAATTCGACCTGACCAAAAACAAAACGATTGGTACCGTAGATTAAATCCAGACCGATTGTTGCCAGTAGCAAACCGAGACAAGCTGAACCAAAACCTTTGAGCAACTGATTGCCGGAGACGCCAGCAATGATGGTCAGTGAAAAAACAATCAGTGTGAATAACTCTTGCGATCCAAATCGAAGTGCAAATGTTGCCAGTGTACCCGCCAACAATATTAGGGAAAGATTGGAAATAAAGTCTGCGACTACCGATGCATATAAGGCGATGTCCAGGGCTCTTCGCGCTTCACCTTTACGCGCCAGTGGATAACCGTCCAGCACCGTGCAGGATGCTGCTGGTGTTCCAGGTGCATTGATTAGAATCGCCGTTATCGATCCGCCATATATGCCGCCCTTATACACACCCAGCAGCAACAGTATTCCGGTGACAGGCCCAAGTGAAAAGGTAAATGGCAGTGTCAGTGCGACTGCCATGGGTGTAGTCATACCCGGGATTGCGCCGACCAGCGTGCCGATAACAACGCCAATGAAAAGTGCCAGGACGTTATCGAGTGTGGCGAACAGGGCGAATGCAGATTGGAGTGCATCAAGCATAATGACTACAACCGTTGTAACAATGGTTCAAGTACACCACCGGGTATGGGAATATTGGCAACTTTAGTAAAGAATAAATACAGAAGCATTGGCAACGTGATAGCAATAATTGCTATCAGCCACCATCGTCGCTCACCCGCCAGTGGTAACAATACCACCAGTGCAGCGGCTGTAGTTAACGGAAACCCGAACAGGGGGAGCAGAAAAAATACCGTACACAGAATAGTGAATAGGAATAAAAGTGATAACCATCCCGACCGTGCTGCCGGACTCAATTCATCGTTGGTGATCGGACTGGCTGAGTCGCTGGATACTTCTGATTCGCCCGCTGTAGGTCTGGTCAGGTTTGTTCTGTACAGCGAAGATACGATAGTAAAAATCCCGATTGCGAGCAGGCAGTAGACCACGATACGCGGATAGTACGCCGGGTGCAGAGCAGCAAATTTAACTTTTTTGGGTGCGTCAATACCGATTGGAATCAACACCCACAGCAGCAAGGACGCGATAACTACAAACAATGCACCTGCCAGCGGCGTTCGCCAGTGATTGAAATTTGTGTCAATCATGATTGATTCAATATTCCCCGTTTTTCAATAGCTTAGACGTCCACACAGCACATCAATATCACTCTCGCGACACAAACGAGTAAAGCGTACACCCATGATTGATTATATGACGCTTATCGGTCAAGCTATGTTTAGCGGTGCTCGGGTAAATGGCACCGCTGTTTAGTAGGAGAATAATTTCCCGGTTCATTCGGTTGGCGACAACCCACAAACCAGCTACCTGGCACGCAGCGGTAGTTGATGGAGGCAGCATGACACGACCACTAGTTCACTTCATTGCAGGTGTGATCAGCACTTTGCTTTTAACCACGGGCATCGCTTCAGCGGATGAGTATCCCGAACGGCCCATTACCGTAGTAATTCCCTACGGCCCCGGGGGAGCCGCTGACTTATCAGCCCGACTCATAGCAGGCTCGGCGCCCACTTATCTCGAACAACCTGTTCTTCCAATTAACAAAGCAGGCGCTGCCGGTGTCACCGGCTCAAATTTTGTACTGAATGCTAAACCTGATGGTTACACCTTGCTATCAGCGCGGGTTGGCTCGCAGATGGGCGTACCGGCAATGAATAAAACTATTCCTTACAAATGGGATGATTTTACGATACTGGGCATGCTCGAACTCAATCCGTTTGTACTCATTGTTAATCCGGATTCAGACTACAAAACATTTGCAGATCTGGAAAAGGCAGTCAAAGACGGTGTTGAGTTAACCTACTCATCTGCCGGCGTTGGTACCTTGCTACATATCGCTACCGCTGTAATGATTGATGCAATGGGCGCTGATCCTGACAAGTTTACTCATGTGCCATTCAAAGGTGGTGGTAAAGCGCGCACTGCTGTCGTCAGTGGTGCGGTAGATTTTTCATGGGGTAATTTGTCTGCTTCTATCAGCGCGATGGAATCTGGCCAGGTGACAGCGCTGGCAGTAACAACAGATGAACGCTTCGCGGCGATACCGGATATCCCAACAGTATCTGAAGCCGGGTATCCAACGCTTGAAAAAATCATTGGCTGGAGCGCGATGTATGGCCCTGCCGACCTGCCAGAAGACGTGGTTGCCAAATGGGTGAACACGCTTGAGCAGCTAAAAGAAGATCGAGGCTGGTTGCGCCTAACAAAAGGTCTCGGCAACATTGTGCAGATAATGAACCCGGAAGACACCAAAGCTTTCGTTGAAGATCAATACAATGTGTTTAACGATGCCATCGAGAAGCTGGGCATGACAATAGAATAGTCGTTACCCATCACTAGTACTTGTATTTTCGGGGCCTTGAGCCCCGTTTTTCTTTTTCAAATTAACACTCTCAACCAGTCACAGCGAATAGCCTGAAATATTATGACTTCTCCGAATTTTCTTTTCATCATGGCGGACCAGATGGCAGCCGATGCTTTGCCAATGTATGGCAATAAAACCGCTCAAGCACCGCATCTGCAAAAACTGGCAAGTGATGGTGTGATGTTTGAAAATTGCTACTGCAACTTACCCATGTGTGGTCCTTCCCGAGCCTCATTGCACAGCGGTATGTTGCCGTTCAGCATAGGTATGTATGACAACGCCAGTGAGTTTTCATCAACCACACCGGCGCTGCCGCACTACATGAGAAGTCTCGGCTACCGTGTTGAGCTTTGCGGTAAAATGCACTTCGTGGGTCCTGATCAGTTTCACGGATATGAAAAACGACACACCACAGAGATCTATCCATCGAATTTTGCATGGACCGTTGACTGGACCAAAGGTCGGGAGTATCGACCCACTAATTTAACGATGGCGCCGATAATCGAGTCCGGCTCTTGTATTCGTTCACTGCAAATGGACTACGATGACGAAGTTGAATACTACGCCGTGCAAGCTCTATACGATCTTGCCAGGCATCAGGAATCCAAGCCTTTTTTCCTCACAGTGTCTTTTACCAGCCCGCACTCACCTTTTGTCATAAGCGAGAAATATTGGGATCTATACGAACACGAGAATATAGAATTACCAACCGTTGCCGAAATTCCACTGGATGAAAAAGACCACCTGAGCCGAAACCTCCATTACTGTCAGGGGCGCCACCAGTTTACCGTGACAGATGAGCACAGAAGAACAGCCAGACACGCATACTACGGAATGATTTCCTATATCGATGAGAAAGTAGGTCATCTGGTTTCAACGCTTGAGGAAACCGGACAACTGGATAACACCATCGTGATATTTACTTCAGATCACGGTGAGATGATGGGTGAACGAGGCATGTGGTACAAGCAGCATTTCTTTGAATGGGCAGCGAAAGTACCTCTGATTGTCAATTATCCGAAAAAATTTAAACCTGCCTCCATTAAGGAAAACGTTTCACTGGTTGATCTGCTACCTACCGTACTTGAAAGTGCCAATGCCGATAAAACCCTGTCATCTAAGCTTGATGGCCAGTCATTGTATGGTGCAATGACACAGTCAGATCAGGGTGCACTCAGTGATACAGCAATCTCGGAGTTTGCAGCCGACGGCTCAACCGGACCGAGCAGAATGGTCAAACACGGATCATGGAAGTATATGTATCTGGAAGGGCAGGATGAGCTGCTATATAACCTGGACGACGATCCAAATGAATTAACAAACCGAATAAACGACGTTTCAGCAAAGGATGTCGCTGCACATCTTCGTGGTATCGCGTTAAAGGATTGGGATCCGGATCAATGGCGGCAAATAATCGCTGAAGATCAGCAACGAAGATTGTTTGTACATAACGTTACCGGCGGTGAGCCGACATACGTACCAATCATCAGGGAAGGCGATGAGCATCGCTACATTCGTAACGCGGGTGCCGCAGACACCAAGGCCAGAGCACGCTTGCCCTATGTATCTCCTGCCACACCGGATCTGATCTGATTCAATTCAAATGTAAACATCATCTGAGCCATAAAGTGAGCCGAGGTGATCCAATGTCTGGCCGGATTGGTATCCGATACCTACGTTGGCTGTCCTTATACGCGTTTCGCTTAAACGCCTGGTTATCTGCCTTTAGGAGCCCTAGTGGCAATGCGTTTATCAAAGCGTTCTACGTTCACGATAAAGTGCTCGTGTTCACCTTGTCTCCGTATTCCTGTCGCGCGTTCGCCATACAAGAGATAGTTTTACTCATATTATTTCCCCTAGGTGCGACGAACGTTTTAATATAGACATCAGATAAACCACTGGAGAAAAATCAATGCCTGTCATCCGGATCGAAGTGCCGGAAGGAGTTTCGGTAGAGATAAAACACCGAATAAGAGCAGGGGCAAAACAAGCAGTGCTTGATACGCTTGCACCCAAGGAGACCAAGTACGATTATGTGGCTGTGCGTGAGGTCTTTGGTGAGATTGGTGATGGTGTGCCTTTAATCACTGTCGATTTGCGCCCCGGACGTGAACCGGAACGAAAAAAAGCACTGACTGATGCGCTATCAGAATTGCTAAAAAAGGAACTGGGTGTCGATGCGCAAGACGTTTATGTATTGTATCGAGAGAATCCGGCCGAAAATCACTATTGTGGCGGAGAGCCACTGGCAGACTGGGTGCCGGCCAGTGAACTGGGTGACTAGTCGGTTGACGCATTGCCCGCTGGAACATGGTTAACATAACAGGAACACAGGTTTGGCGAGTCATCCGAATATACTGTTTGTTAACTTCGATTCTTTAAGTGCGCTGGATAGCGCGCCTGGTGACCATTCATTTGATCTCCCTGTACTTGACAGACTGATCAAAGAGAGCGCTGGTTTCTCTCACGCTTATACACCTTGCCCTGAAAGTAGCCCCGCACGCGCAAGCCTTTTTACGGGACTAGATCCTTGCGTGCATGGCTTATGGACAAACGGTGTTGCACTGCCGTCAGATATTCGAACTTTTCCGGAGCTGTTATACCAGGCGGGATACTCAAGCTGGCTCTTTGGTCGCTGGCAAATGGCAGGTGTATCCAACTGGACAACCGAACCCATCCCTGGTGGAATATTTTCACATGCTGAATGGGCTCACGGTCCCTTGCATCGTTCGCGACAAAACGCCTATCTGTTATGGCTTCAGCAAAAAGCCGTAGATCACTATGATCAAATCTTTACCGCTCAACCCAACGCTGACGACACTGGCATTTTGCCGGAACAAAGAAAGGCTATGGCAGAGTTGCCCGATGATCTGAGCTTTAATCACTGGATTGGTGAATCTGTTTGCCAGCAACTTAGCACACTACCTGCCGGACGGCCCTACCTTGCTGTCGCCTCCATGGTGGTGGGTGCATCAATGGGATCTGCGCCCACACCTGAAAGCGACTGTGAGAGAGTATGCAATCGCGCAATGCAGCAGGCAGACAAAGCGCTGGGCACAGTATTAAATACGCTTGCGCAAAGCGGTGGAACCGGGAATACGATCATCATCGTGACTGCTGCGCGTGGAACCCGGAATAGCCTTGAGAAAAATACCTTGTGCGAGCAGGCCATCCGGGTACCACTGTTCATACGTCATCCCGCCTTTGGTGCACAGACAATAGACAGCCCTGTATCAACTATTGATATAGCACCCACTGTACTGGAAGTTGCAGGACTTGAAGGCCGTCACTCAATGCAGGGCACTTCTTTAGTTGATGTGCTGAAAGGTTCCGGTGCCCCTAGAGGCTGGGCCCTAAGCAGGTTAAGGGCAACAATCGATCAGCACCGTCAGTGGAAAAGTGCAATTCGTTCAGACCGGTTGAAGCTAGTGGTCAATCACGGTAACCCGGATAGTGGGATCGATCCAGATTATCAGTTGTTTGATCTCGATACAGACCCTGATGAGAAGCAAAACCTGGCTGACCATGCGCAACATTTAGCAGATCTTGAAGCTATGTTGGATCTGATGCTTGATGCACGCTGTGCGCTTGAGAATAGAACTGAGCCGCGGATTGCTAAATTCTAGGAACTTTGCCAGGAAGCTTGAATGACGAAAAGAACCCGTCCCAATATTCTCTTTATCTGCACCGACCAACAACGAGCAGACAGTCTAGGGTGCACCGGTGCGAGTTGGGCTGTAACCCCGAATCTTGATCAACTGGCTCGTGAAGGTGCATTGTTTAAAAATTGCTATGTACAAAACCCGGTCTGCAGCCCATCGCGAGCGTCACTGTTTACCGGTAAGTATGTAGCCAATCACGGTTTGTACGCCAATGGCGTTCCAATGCCCATCAACCAAAAGATGTTCACCCGTACACTGGCAGATGCCGGTTACGACTGCGGCATGATTGGCAAGCAACACCTGCATCCTTGTGATAACTGGCAAACAGAGCCGCGCCGCGATGATGGTTATCGCGTTTTTGAGTGGGCTCACGGGCCAAATCACAGGGCGTTGGAAAACGACTATCACCGATGGTTACGCAAAACCCACCCGGAAGTATTTCAAAAGATATTTCCAGACAAAGGTGGCAATGAAAATACTGAGTACGGCAATCAGGCTCGAACCGGAACACCGATGTGCCATGTTAAAGCAGAGGCACATTACTCTCACTGGGTTGCGGAGCGCGCTATCGATTTTATCAATCACCCAAGAGAAGACGGTGAGCAATTTTGCTTGGTTGCAAATTTCTTTGACCCACATCACCCGTTCGGTGCACCACAGGAATACAG
>CAZQKJ010000134.1:0-8930 GCA_964593315.1 uncultured Granulosicoccaceae bacterium | reverse complement strand
GTATTGTCCATTTCGAACAATAATGCTACGTTCCAAAGGCACATTCAGGCGCCCCGCTCTGTAGAATTGATAGTGAAACACGCGGTACAGCAGGGTGTCAGGTCTCTGCGAAGACGATACTACATAAAGAGAGGAATACTAATGAAGCAACAAACTTCGAAATCGATACGCGCGCTGGCACTCGCCGGCTGCATGTCTCTACTGGCCGCTTCCGGCCTGGCAAAAGCTGAAGACAGCACATCACCTATCGTGATCCCCATCCACAACTGGTCGAGCCAGATCGTGATGGCCTATGTCATTGGTGGCATGTTTGAAAAAATGGGTAATAACGTAGAGTACGTTCCAGCAGACACCCAGGCCGTATATGAATCAATTCGCAACGGCGATGTCACTCTCTCACATGAGGTATGGCAGTCTACCTTTGGCAAATCCTTCTACAATGCTATGGCAAAAGGTGGTGTGATCGACGCTGGTACACACGCGGCAACTACACTTGAAGAAATGGGTGTTCCAACCTGGGTGATAGAAAAAGATCTTTGCCCTGGACTGCCAAACTGGGAAGCACTCAAGGACTGCCACGAAAACTTCACTACTGCAGATTCTGGTGGCAAAGGCCGCTGGCTTGAAGGCCCACAAAGCTGGCACGGTGACTTAATGCCAGAGAGACTGGAAGCTCTTGGCCTTGCTGACACCTGGACTGTCAAATTCGCAGGTGGTGCAGATGCCCTTTGGACAGAGCTTGAAGCTGCCAAAAAAGAAGGTCGTGGCACCATAGTATTTAACTGGACACCCAACTTCACAGACGCAGATGGTTTCACCTTCATTGAGTTTCCTCCTTATGAAGAGGGTTGCCGCATAGAAGACGGTGGTGACGGAAAGTGTGGATCACCAGTTGGCTGGTTGAAGAAAGCGGCTAACTACAAGTTCCCGAGAACTCACCCTGCGGCCTACACGGCATTCAGCAAATTGTCTTTCACTACCAAGCAAATCGGTGAAATGGCAGCTCTGGTAGACATTGACAAGATGGACCATAAAGACGCTGCAGTTCAATGGCTTAAAGAGAATGAAGACACCTGGATGGCCTGGACCAAGTAAGGCACTCTCGTCTTAGCGCTTAACTTGTATTTATAGCACTGAAAAACCCTCTGGCTTGGCTAACACTCCAGAGGGTTTTTTTTGCCATATTTTTTACTCTTCACAACAGCGCAGATTGACCAAACTGGTCGTTGAAGCAACATCTTGTGTTTGACTTAGGCACAAAAAGACCAGCCTACTCCAGCTAATAAAAATTAATACTATGGCGTCAGAAGCACCCAAATCAAAAGAGCCGGTTATCAAATGCGAATCGGTTTATAAAATATTCGGCTCCAATGCAAAGAAAATGATGAACGACTCCAAGGGAGTGGTTGATCCCGTACAGTTTGAAGAAGCCGACTGCATTGTGGGTGTAAACAATGCCTCCTTTGAGGTATATCCAGGTGAGCTGCTGATCATTATGGGTTTGTCCGGCTCCGGCAAGTCTACCCTGCTGCGCTGTATATCAAGACTCACCAAACCCACCGCAGGCAATATCTATATTGAAGGTCAGAACATCACTTCAATATCGAACCGCAAACTAATAAAGCTGCGGCGTAACAAAATGGGCATGGTATTCCAGAGTTTCGCACTACTACCCCACAAAACAGTGGTTGAGAACATAGCGTTTCCATTGCAAGTGAAGGGCATGAAAACCGGAGACAGCATTAAACGCGCATCTGAAATGGTTGACCTTGTCGGTTTATCGGGTCGTGAAAACTACTTCCCGCGTGAATTATCTGGCGGACAACAGCAACGTGTAGGCATTGCACGATCACTGGCAATTGAGCCTGACATCTGGTTTCTTGATGAGCCTTTTTCAGCGCTTGATCCATTGATTCGCAAAGACATGCAGGATGAGTTTTTGCGCCTCCAGGGGTTGCTAAGTAAAACAATTTTATTCGTGACTCACGATTTTGATGAGGCATTAAGACTTGCAGACAGAATAGCCATTATGAAAGACGGTGTTATCGAACAACTCGACACACCTGCCAACATCGTACTAAACCCTGCCACTGAGTATGTTCGTAAATTCACCCAGGAAGTCCCGCGTGAAAAAGTACTTACCATTCAATCAGTCATGGAACCATTGACTGCATCACAGGCAAGCGGTGATCTCACCATCCCGGCCGATGCCATCATTGAGACCGTTGCAGAAAAAATACTTAACACAAGCGCGCCGGTCACAGTGACCGACGCTTCCGGTCAGGCAGTCGGCACAATAACAGCGGCAAAAATAGTGAGTGTGTTATTTGGCAGACAAGCAGGTGATCACCCATGATCGACTACCTCAACGCCAGAAAACCGCTACAGTTTTTACTGCTGATCATTATATTTCTAATTCTCTATTACACCATTCCCCACTCTGAGGGAAACCTGTTTTGGCGTCTGCCACCGCTACTAGCGCAGTTACCTACCATGATCAGTAATGCAGTTAACTACATGATGTTCGATATGTGGCCGGTTCCGGTCTGGGATCCCGATATCGAAGAGTTTGAAGACAAGGCACTGATGCGCGAGATCACCCGGTCTATCTCGGCAGTTGTTTTATTCATGATCGACTTCGTCCGCGACATTCTTCTGGGAGGAGTAAAAACTATCGTTGCATTTAAGGGATGGGACTGGGCAACAGATAATAAATGGGCACAATGGCCTGCCCTGCCGTGGACAGTGGTAGCGAGTGGTGCCGCAATCTTGGGTTACGCACTCAGTGGTGTCAGGCTTGCGCTTTTTGCCGGACTTGCCTGTGTTTATATCGCGGTGTTCGGAAAGTGGGAACCGTCCATGCAAACGCTGTCTTTCGTACTTATAGCCGCACCGATTGCAATCTTCGCAGGCCTGGTGTTGGGAGTGTGGGCCTACCGCAGCAAAACCGTTGAAACCATACTCAACCCCATTCTCAATGTGGCGCAGATCGTACCCCACTTTTCATACCTTATTCCCGTTATGGTGTTCTACGGCATCGGTGACCATGCCGGTGCGATCGCAACTATTATCTTTGCAACACCCCCGATGGTGAGACTGACAATTCTCGGATTACAACGGGTCTCTCCTGAAGTCACTGAGGCAGGCTTGATGAGCGGCTGTAGCAGCTGGCAGCTACTGCGTCGCGTATTGTTACCTACAGCTCGGCGCGATATTCTGATCGGCGTCAATCAGGTCATTATGCAATGCCTGGCAATGGTGGTGATCGCATCCCTCATCGGCGCTAAGGGTCTGGGTCATGATCTTCTTATCGCACTCAACCGACTGCGTATTGGATTAGCGGTCGAAATTGGTATTAGCATTGTACTGATCGCCATAGTACTCGACCGATTGTCACTTGCCTGGGCCAACAAACAGACTGATTACTACACCGATCAGTCATTCAAAGAACGGCATAAATACTCATTGATGTTCCTGGTCGTGTTCATCGTTGGCGCTGTACTCGCCTACCTCGGAAAATTTGTATTCAAGGATGGATTTAACTACTTGTATCTAATTCCTCACAACAAAGGGATTACCACTGAAGCCTTCTGGCAAGCAGGAGTCGACTGGATTTGGGACACCTTTTTCTACAGCCTTAAGAGCTTTAACGAGTGGTTCATAGTGGATATCCTGGTGCCAGTTAAGGAGGCTTTTCTGGCGATGCCAGTGATCGCTACCTTCGTACTGGCAATGGGCACAGGGTTTATCGTCGGCGGAATACGCTCTGCGATCATAGTTGGCGGCTTTCTTCTTTTTATCGCACTCACTGAGTGGTGGGACAGAGCGCTGATCACTTCGTACCTGGTCTCAATGTCAGCATTGATCTCAGGTATTCTCGGAGTAGTTATAGGCACTTTGTGCGCACAAAACAAAACAACCTCGCGCATCTTACTGACAATGTGCGATACCTTTCAGACATTTCCATCATTTATATATCTTATCCCCGTTATGATGCTGTTCGGTGTCACTGATACTTCAGTACTCATCGCAATTGTTGTATACGCAACCATTCCGGCGGCGCGGTATACAGTAGAGGGTTTAAGAAGTGTGCCGGAGTCCCTGCACGATGCAGGTTCCATGTCAGGTGTTAATCGCCTGCAGCGTCTATTTTCAATCGAATTGCCCATGTCATTTCCGCACATGGCACTCGGCATCAATCAGACGGTAGTATTCGCTTTATCCATGGTGATCATCGGCGCTATGATTGGCACTGACGATCTCGGCCAACTCATCCTAAAATCTCTATCAGACAGGGACGGAGTAGGTAATGGTCTGGTACTGGGTTTTTGTGTGGCATTTATCGGCCTGGCAGTCGATCAAATTCTCCGGACCTGGGCGAACCAACGCAAGCAAGCTCTTGGTATGGACTAACAGGTCGGATTAGAACTCCACACTAAAAGTCTATGGTTACCCTGGTTCCATAGTCTTTAATACTACTGAGATTAACATCCCACCCGTATTTTCTGCAGATATGGTCGACAATTGCCAGACCCAGCCCCTGATTGCCAGTTGATCCGGCGGCTGGGTTTTCCCGATAAAAAGGCTCAAAGACTTTATCAACTGTTTCTTTATTCATACCGACACCAGAATCGGCCACAATTATTCTGCCTCTTTCGATAGTAACTTGAATATGGCCATTCCTGGTATAGCTAAACGCGTTGCCAATTATATTACCGAGCATCATACAAAAGACTGTTTCAGAAGCCTTCACATAAAGAGGTGCACGATCGTTAATACTCACAGTATTTCCTCGTTCACTATATAGCTCTTCAAGCTGGACTATCTCTGCAGCCAGCAAATGGTTAACATGCAAGGGTTCAATTTTTTCAATGTTTATATCCTCATCACCACGCGCAAGCACCAGCAATGAATTTAACAGCTCCCCCATTTGCTGGGAGGTGCGCCTGATACGCTGCACGGCACGCCCAGGTGCACCGTCTAGTTCAAGCAACTCAAGTGATGATGCCGACCCTTGAATAACCGCCAGTGGCGTGCGAAGTTCGTGCGAAGCATATCGGGTAAAATTCCGCTCACGATTGATAGAAGTTTGCGAGCGTTCAACAAAATGATCCAGCGCCTCAACGAGTATTCCCGTTTCTGAATTTGAGGAGTGATCAAAGTTAGCCAGATTGAGTTCATTTGCCTCACGCTTGTTGAAGTCGAATGATTCAATGACACCGGCAAGACGGGTAACCGGGGAGATCGCCTGCTTGACCAGAAGATAAGAAAGCAGAGCGAACCCATAGGTTGTGAGCAGTACCAATATCAGTGGCAGTGCACCAAAATAGAAAACGAGGCTACGGACCGCACCTCCGGCAAAAAGCAAATACAACCTCTGTCCGTCGCGTTCACTGACATGCATAATTTGATAGCCCTGCTCGTTCTCAACCCGGTGCTGCCCAAGCGGTAAATCGCGATAGGCCTCCGGCACCGGCTTTTGATTGTCGGACGATAAAAACGCCGTTAGATTGAGAGTTTCCGGTAGCTTGAATTCAGGCGACTCGGCACGATGATCCCAGAAGAATTCAGCCTCACCACGCAACGCCTTGTTGACGAGTATCCGCTCAAGAATGAGACTCTCTACTATAACGCCAATGATTGTCACCACACTGATCAGAACTAACTGAAGTACAAATACCCTCAGCAGCCTGGATTGAACGCGATTATTCTTCGATAAAAACATGGAGGGAGGAGTTGTGGTTTCCTCTAGTCTAGCAAATCCCAAGCTACCTAAAACAAAACTCAGATCCTGTTTGACGCAAACTCATCAAGCTTTAACCTGTCGGCTAGTGATTCAAGCTCCGCCGATACAGACCTGTCATGATCCAGAACCGGTGATAGTTCCTTTATTGAATCCACTACTGCTAACAGGCCGGGCGCCACCTGCTGTTCTGTCCCACGCAGACGAATAGCGTGAACTGCCGCGAGCATTTCAAAACTGATGATCAGATTGAGTTTGTCGACTATCGCCAACAGTGATTTAGCGGATAGAGCGGTATTGGTTATACAATCTTCAACGTTATCCGCCTGCGAAGGTGGATAGATCGCAGGTGGCGCGGCCAGTTGTACAATCTCACCAAACAGGGATTCGGTCACCTTGGTCACTGCTCCCAGACCCACCTGCCCTCGCAAACCAACACCCAATCCAATCGGCAGATCTGTAAACCGATTACTCATCATTCGCGCACCTCGAGATACTGACAAGGCGGCCATTTGCACTAACGCATGATTTAACCCGACCAACAAAGTACCTAAATGGGGATTAAGGTAACCGCCACCGGAGTAAATCAATTTCTCCTCCACCAACACAACCGGGTTATCACTGGCTCCGTTGAGCTCGAGTGTTATCGTATCTGCTAACAAGCCGAGACTTGCGTACACGCTGCCGTGCACCTGCACAATATTTCGAATGCTAAGCGGGTCCTGCAGTCTGCGAGCATTGGAGTAATCGTTCAATGCAGAGCCTTGCAGTAATTGACTTATGTCAGCAGCCGATTCCTGTTGGCCAGGCTGCACTCGCGCTGCAAGAACGCCTGGCTCAAGCGGTGACAAATTGCCCCGGAACCCCTCCAGAGTTAAGGCAGCAGCAAGCTGTGCATTACGCCAAAGAGTCATCGCTGCATGCTGGCCACTGGCGGCGATGGCAGTACTAAAACTTGAATGACTGGCCAATGCAAGACCGTCACGCGGGCCCAGACTCAAAGGTGCGATACCGGCTTCAGCAAGCACACGGGCCGCGGGTTGTTCATGACCTACAAAATACCCTTCACCAATGAGCGCTAGCCCCATGCTGCCACCCCACAACAAATCAGCGGCACCAATGGACGCGGTCTCACCCACGACCGGTATTAAATCTGCGTTCAGGCAGCAAAGCAGATGGGTAGCAAGAGCATCACTGGCACCGGATGCACCGGTAAGCAATGAGTTGAGTCTGACTATCATTGCCGCACGCACCAGATGCTTCTCTAATGGAGGCCCTAATGCATGCGCTCTGCCGCGCACTGTCTGCAGAGCAAATTCTGCAATCTCATTGTCATTGAGTTTTGTACCCACCTGCGGCCCGAGTGCCGTGGTAACTCCGTAGACCGCCTGACTACCACTGGCGGCACGAACAATGAGTTCATGCGACTTTTGCATCCGCACAAGCGCCGCTGGATCCAGCTCAAACTTGCCGCCCTGCCTGTTTGCAAGGGTTTCGATATCAAGCGAACTTCCATCCAGTTTTACTGCAGTCTCTGTCGTATAATTTGCCAAACTAACGGGGTCCATGGTTGTCTGAGGCTACTTTACCAACCCCTGCCGGTCGGCGGACAATTTATGCTACTTCAATTTCAGGCACGTAAACAGGTTACGCAATTATTTGTGGTAGCCACACGGGTATTGTTCTTTGCCCTACTACTTTGGCTACCAATGACACAGCCTGTAATTGCACAAGCAGACCCGTCGCAGACTATCAGGTTCACCACCTTCAATATCCACTATATTTCCCCACGCCAGAAAAAACTGGCATGGGACGATAGAAAAGAAGCGGTCAGAGAATCTATTGCCGAACTGAACGCCGACATTATCGCCTTTCAGGAAATGGAAACTTTCACAGGCAGAGGATTCAACAAAGAGAATAAACAGCTGGATTGGGTGCTTGAACACTATCCCGAGTACAAGGCCGGCGCCTATGGTGATGCTGCTATCTATCCAAATACGCAACCGATACTCTACCGACATGAGCGATTTACGCAGACTGAGCAGGGTTTTTTCTTTTTTTCAGAAACGCCGGATGTAATCTATTCCAGAACCTTCAACGGCAGCTGGCCTGCATTCTGTTCATGGTCTCGATTACTGGATAAAAAAACCGGTGGAGAGTTCTATGTGTACAATCTGCACTTTGAATACAAAAGCATGAGCAATCGGAGTAAGTCTGCTCAATTGGTGAGCGATAGAGTAAAGCCCGTGACAAGTGACGGCAATCCCGTGGTAATGATGGGAGACCTTAACACCCCGAGCTGGTCACCGAGCGCTGGAAAACTTAAAAAAACGGGTCTCAAGTTTGCGACACCTGACGGTCCAACATTCCATTTTAATCGTGGTCTGAACCTATTACCGGCGATTGATCATATACTGTATAGCAAGCAATTTACCCAAACCAAAAAAACCGAACGACTGCGTAAAAAGTACGACAACGTCTGGCCCACTGATCACTACCCCGTATCGGTAGAATTGATGTTAAACGGCTCTTAAACTTACTGGTCTATTTCTTTGGATCCCGACTGGCAAATAAAGGCTGTAGCGATTTATAACCTGCTTGAAACCGCTCATAATGATGGGCCAGCTGTTCAGAGATCGAGGTATCGGGCTCAACCGTACTTTCAATGGTCGGCGTGGTACATACAGATAACGGGTCACACTGCTCTGCCGCAATCATACCGAGCCTTGCAGCACCCAGACTGGCACCAAAGTCACCATCAACTGTTTTATGCAAAGGTATCTCAAGAATAGAGGCCATCTGTTGCACCCAATAATCGGAACGCGAGCCACCGCCAATCACAAAGGCCGAATCAAGTTCAGTACCGGATGCAGCCAGGGCATTGAAACAATCGCGAAATGCAAAACCAACTCCCTGCAGCACCGCGCAGGTTAACTCGGCGGCGTCCGTACTGTGCGATAAGCCAATAAACACACCGCGCGCATCGGCATTATTATGGGGCGTACGCTCCCCACCCAGATAGGGCAAATACAAAACCTCGGTCGGCTCATAGCGTCGGCTTTCAAGTTTTGACGTCAGTTCCGCAGCTGGCAGATCAGTAACTGCCGATAGCCAGTTAAGTGAGTCTGTAGCAGCAAGCATGACACCCATCTGGTGCCAGGTATCGGGAATGGCATGGCAAAACGTA
>CAZQKJ010000133.1:0-8949 GCA_964593315.1 uncultured Granulosicoccaceae bacterium | reverse complement strand
AGACAATGGCAGGTGAGGAAGCACAAACGCTGATGAAAGAAACCGGTGCGCGTGTTTACTGGAAAAATACTCAGGAATCGGAAGCTATTATTGCTAAAACACGCAAACAGTTAGCAGAAATTGAAGAAGTACTAGCGAAGTAGTTTTATGAGAGTGGTCGGCCAGCTCGACCACTCTTTGTTTTCCCGAACGAGTCTTTTACGATGGCTGTTTTTCCAATAGCCGCTGCCTATAGCGTTTAGCTATGGTTTCTCGGAAGCTTTGGCACACGGTTGTCAAAATCACAAATGTGAATTTAATAAAACCGAAGGACTTGGTGGAAAGCTCAATCCAGTGCTCTGTTAAAATACCGAGCCTTTGCAGAATGGTGGAGTGGATGTGCCTATAACGCCAGTATCAGTGCACTATCAGTCGTATTAAGTGCCAACTTATATAAATAGTGTTACGAAAGATGTGCCGTAGCTTCAATTTCCACCAGGGCGTCATCTTCTATTAACTCAGATACGACCAACATAGACATAGCTGGAAAGTGTTTACCAAACACCTCACGGTAGACTTTCCCTACCTCGGCCTGGCTTTCGAGATATACTCGTTTGTCTGTCACAAACCAGGTCATCCGTGTTACGTCTGACGGCTTACCTCCGGCGGCGGCAACTATATCCGCGATGTTTTGCAGTGCCTGACGCATCTGGCCTATAAATTCGTTTGAGACAAACCGTTTGTTGGCGTCCCACCCGATCTGTCCGCCAATATGTAGCGTACCGTCTTTGCTTAGTATTCCATTTGCATAGCCCTTTGCCGGTAACCAGCCTTCAGGTTGAATAGTCTTGTGGGTCATATTCTATTCTCCATTAGTGCTTCTAATTTGACCTTTATGTCTATAGGCCACGCTGCCGGCTTGCCTGTGTTATCCACATGAACAAGCCTGGCGCTCGACTGCAAACGGGGTTCTGAATCGCAACTCATCGTAAGCTCATAGCCCATAGATGTGCGACCGACATGGGTTACAGACAATGTAATTGAAAGCTTATCGCCGTGACGACTGGGAGCCGTAAAGCGCGTATTGATTTCAGCTGTAGGTATTCCTGCATTTTCAAGTAATACTTCGAACGGCCAGTCGAGCACCTCACCGAAAAAGCTCTCAACGCAGTCATTGATCATTTCGAAATATCGCGGAAAAAATACAATACCCGCCGGATCACAGTGCCTGAACACCACTTTTTCTTCATAGGTATACGCGTTATGCATCAATTAGCGCCGCATTGTTTAAGGCGGAAGCGCTGAATCTTGCCGGTCGATGTCTTTGGCAGACTATCGCAGAACACAATGCTACGTGGATACTTGTAAGGTGCGATACTCGCTTTGACATGATCTTGCAATGATTTGATCAAATCGTCTGAGCTGGTTTGTCCTTCGTTTAACACGATATGCGCCTCAACGATCATACCTCGCTCTTCATTCGGCGTGCCGATAACACCGCATTCGGCTACAGCTTCATGTGACAACAAGGCCGCCTCTACTTCAGGCCCTGCGATGTTGTAGCCAGATGAAATAATCATATCGTCATTGCGTGCAGCAAAGTGAAAGTAGCCTTCTTCATCCTGTGTAAACGTATCGCCCGAAATGTTCCAGCCATTTTGCACGTACTCTTGTTGTCGTGCGCCACCGAGGTACCTGCAGCCGGTAGGACCACGCACGGCCAGTCGTCCCATAGTGCCACGCGGTGCTTCATTGCCGTCTTCATCTAACACCTTAGCCTCATAACCCGAGACCACTTTTCCGGTGCAAGCAGGCTTGTGGTCGGCAAAGCGATTAGAGATAAATATGTGCAGTAATTCAGTCGCACCGATACCGTCGAGCATCGGTTTGCCGGTCTTTTTCATCCACGCGTCATAGATAGGTGCGGGTAGTGTTTCACCTGCAGATACTGCCGCCCGCAGGCTTGAAAGATCGGCACCTTCTTCCATCGCCTGCAGCATAACCCGGTAGGCCGTGGGTGCTGTAAAGCATACCGTTGCTTTGTACTTTTGAATGATCTCTACCATGTTCGGCGGCGATGCTGTTTCAAGCAAAGTTGCGGTAGCACCGAACCTGAGCGGGAATATAGCCAGCCCGCCAAGACCAAACGTAAACGCAAGTGGTGGTGAGCCGACAAAGACGTCTTCCGGTGTAACACCAAGCACCTCTTTTGCATAACCATCTGCAATGATCAACAGATCGCGATGAAAATGCATAGTCGCCTTGGGTACACCGGTAGACCCGGAGGTAAAGCCAAGCAGTGCAACATCATCCTGAGATGTCTCAACACAATCAAACTTTACCGGCTTTTCAAGCGCTAATTGATCAAGCTCGGCTTCGTGGTTTGACGTTCCGTCAAAACCCATAATTCGCTTCAGTTTAGAGTTGCCTGCAGCACAGGCTTCCATTTCTTCCATCAATCGCATATCGCAAAGACCAAACTCAATCTCTGCTATGTCTACATACTTATCCAATTCATCGGCACGCAACATCGGCATGCTGTTTATTACTACGGCTCCTGCTTTGGTTGCAGCGAGCCAGCAGGCGACCATGGCGGGGTTATTCGCTGAACGTATCAACACCCGGCTCCCCGGCTTTACTCCCAGATCATCAACCAAAACATGAGCTAGCCGGTTGGTCCAGTCAGTCAGCTCTTTGTAGGTACGTTGGCGACCGTTACCAATCAATGCGGTGTGATCACCGAACCCGGCTTCTACCATCGCATCGGTAAACTCAAAGCCTGCATTCAAACGATCAGGGTAGGGGAATTTGTCGAGTAGAAAGTCTGGCCATTGCTCATCTGGTGGCAGGTTGTCTCTGGCAAATGTTTCTGTGTGAGCTGACTGTTTTAAATTCATGATATATCCCTCTCAAACTGTGCCATTGTCTGGCGCGCAATGATGATCTTCTGCACATCGGATGCGCCTTCATAGATTCTGAGCGCACGGATTTCACGATAAAGGCGTTCGACGGTGTTACCCGAACGTACACCTTCACCACCAAAAAGTTGTACGGCTTTGTCGATAACACCCTGTGCCTGCTCAGTGGAAAAGAGTTTCGCCATTGCAGCCTCCCGACTGATGCGGCCATCACCTGAATCTTTGGCCCACGCTGCGCGGTAAATTAATAGCGCGGACGCATCGATATCGAGTGCCATATCTGCAATGTGCGCCTGCACCATCTGCAGATCAAACAGTGGTTCACCCGCAATATGTCTTGAATTGACGCGTGCCAGTGATTCATCCAGTGCGCGTCTTGCAAAACCAAGTGCCGCAGCCGCTACCGTTGAGCGAAAAACATCAAGCACTGACATAGCCACTTTAAAACCTTGACCAGGTGCACCCAGCAAGGCAGTTGCCGGTATACGACAATCACTAAACCGCAGACGCGCAAGCGGGTGAGGGGCAATAGTTTCAAGACGCTCTGCGACCTCAAAGCCCGGTGTGTCCGGTGTGACTATAAAAGCAGAAAGTCCCTTTGCACCGGGAGCCTCACCGGTACGGGAAAACAGTGTGTACACATCGGCAATACCGCCATTGGAAATCCAGGTCTTCTCGCCATTGAGCACATAGCTATTGCCATCGCGGGTTGCTGTCATTGTCGAGTTGGCAACGTCGGACCCTGATTGAGGTTCTGTTAAGGCAAATGCTGCGATCGCTTTGCCTGTGCTGGTCAGTGGCAACCACTCAGCCTTTTGTTCTTTGCTGCCGAACAAACTGATCGCGCCAGTACCCAATCCCTGCATAGCAAATGCAAAGTCTGCCAAACCGTCGTGACGGGCCAATATTTCACGTGCCAGGCAAAGGCTGCGAACATCGAGCTTGCCTTCGGAACTGGCTGTAATATCCAGAGCGTTCTCTGCACCCAGCTTTACTACCAAATCTCTGCATGATGCATCGACATCTTTGTGGTCAACGTGTAAATCACCTGCAACCTGCTCGACATGTTCTGCAAGGTGTCGATGCGGTTCTTCGAAGAACGGCCAGTGTAGAAAGCTGCGATCCATAATCAATCGCCCTCAAACACCGGTTTTTCTTTGGCTACAAATGCATTGTAGGCACGATGAAAATCTTTGCCTTGCATGCAAATCGCCTGTGCCTGCGCCTCTGATTCTATAGCCTGCTCTAGACTCATAGACCACTCCTGCGCGAGCATGGTTTTGGTCATCGAGTTGGCGAACGTGGGCCCTTCAACAATCCGTTGCGCGATGCTAATAGCTTCTTTATCCAGCTCTTCACTGCTAACCAGTCTGTTAAAAAATCCCCAGTCATACCCTTGTTCACCGGAGAGACCACGGCCAAGGTATAACAACTCTGCAGCGCGACCCTGACCAATGATGCGAGGCAGCATGGCACAGGCACCCATGTCACAGCCTGCAAGGCCAACACGATTAAACAGAAACGATACTTTGGTGTCTGCTGTACCCACACGCAGGTCAGACGCCATCGCGAGGATCGCGCCTGCACCGGCACAGACGCCATCTACCGCTGCGATAATCGGCTTGCCGCAGTTGATCATGGCTTTGACCAAATCTCCCGTCATGCGGGTAAAGGCCATCAGTTCTTTCATGTCCATTTTGGTTAGCGGGCCGATAATATCGTGCACGTCACCACCGGATGAAAAGTTACCACCGTTCGGCAGGATCACAACAGAGTGCACATCATCGCTATAAGGTAGCGCGCGGAACCAGTCGCGCAGCTCGGCATAGCTTTCCAGAGTCAGCGGGTTTTTACGTTCCGGTCGGTCTAGCGCTATACAGGCAATCCCTGCTTTAATTTCGCACTTGAAGTGTTGCGGCGTCAAAAGTTGTTCAGCGGAATTCATTGCTGCTCTCCATCACTGTTCTTATCTGGCTCAAGGCTTTCGAGTAACTCCATCAGCTCTGCTGTTCGTCGTCGTGACAAATCACCGAGTAGCTCATTGATCCATTGTTCATGTTGTTCTGCTAACGCTTCGAAGACTTTATGGCCCTGGGCTGTCAGGCGTGCGAGTTGTGCACGTTTGTCATGCGGCACAGCCACCCTGAGTACCAGGCCTTCATCGGTGAGCCGATCAACAATTCCAGTCACGTTGCCGTTGGATACTTTTAAATATCCAGAGAGCTCACTCATTTTTAAACCATCGGGGTGCCGTGCCAAAGCTGCCATCACATCAAAACGCGGCAACGTGGTATCGTGGCCTTCACGCAAACGACGTCTGACTTCTGTTTCCAGAGCACCGGTGAGTTTCAAAAGCTTTAACCACAGCCGTAATCGCGCTTTCGAGACGGGCTCACGGCTGTTAATTTTAACTGGGTTATTCAAATCTCACCTCCGCTTACACTCAGAGCGTGCCCGTTGATGGAGGCCGCTCCGTCAGATGCCAGAAACACAGCAGTTGCTGCTACTTCTGCAGGGTCTATCAAGCGCCGCATCGGGTTGCCTTTGACCAGCATTCCTATGGCTTTTTCTCTGTCGATATCAAAGTGGCCCATCAAGGCGTTTATGCCGCCATCTGCCATTTCGGTATCAACGTAGCCGGGGCAAATGGCGTTGCAGGTAGTGCCGCTCTTTGCGACATCCTGAGCTACTGAACGAACGAGGCCGAGTACACCGTGTTTGGAAGCAGCGTATGCAGGTATTGATGCATTACCCTGTAATGATGCAATCGATGCGATAGCAATTAATCTTCCACTGTTAGCCGCGTCTTTCTCCATTGCACGTAGCGCCGCTCTGAAAGTTAAGAACGTACCGGTCAGATTGACTGCAAGTATCGAGTTCCAGTCATCGAGTGCCAGGTCTTTAATTTTCGACGCATTACCGGCACCTGCGTTAGCAATCACTACGTCAAAAGGTTTTTCAAATAAAGCATCGGTGTCGGACTCTGATGTTACATCAGCTATACGATATTCAATTGATGTCCCTGAAGTTACGGCAGCGAGTGGTTCTTCACGGCGTCCGGCAATAGTCACTGCATCACCATTATCTGCAAAAGCCTGCGCCATGGCTTTGCCAATCCCTGTGCCTCCACCTGTCACCAGTACTTGTCTCATGACTTTTTCATCTCCGCTTCGCGATCTGCCAGCCGCCATAGTTGATCGCGTCCGGCAAGGTAGGGTAGTGGCCAGTCAGGAGCTACACGATCACCGATATCCGAACCCTGATGCAGAGTCCAGTACGGATTTGCCAGGTGCGGTCGTCCTACTGCAATTAAATCTGCACGACCAGCAATTAAAATTGAGTTGGCGTGATCAGCTTCATAGATGTTGCCAACCGCCATCGTCGGTATTTTTGCGTCATTGCGTATGCGATCAGAGAATGGTGTTTGAAACATTCGACCGTAAACAGGTTGTGCATCTACGGTTGTCTGACCCGCAGATACATCTATTAAATCTGCACCTGCTTTCCAGAAAGCCCGGGCAATTTCTACGGCATCTTCTGCAGTGACGCCTTCAGTGCCCATCCAGTCAGTGGCAGAAATTCGAACTGACATGGGTTTTGCCTTCGGCCAGAAACTTCGCATAGCGTTAAACACTTCAAGCGGATAACGCATTCGATTTTCAAAACTGCCACCGTATTCGTCCTGGCGCAGGTTTGATACTGGAGAGATAAAAGACGACAACAAATAACCATGCGCCGCATGCAGTTCAATCATGTCAAAACCTGCGCGTTCTGCCATTTCGGCCGCGCTAACAAATTGCGTTTTTATTTCATCCATCTCGATACGCGTTATCTCACGCGGAACAGCGTTGTCTTTTGACCAGGCAATAGGAGATGCACTGACAAGATCCCAGTTACCATCAGCAAGCGGTGCATCCATTTTCTCCCAACCCAGTTGAGTAGAGCCCTTGCGACCCGAGTGACCTATCTGACAGCAAATCTTTGCGTCAGTATGTTCGTGAACGAAGTTGGTCAGACGTTTCCATTCTGTCTCATGATCCGAGTGATAGAGCCCCGGGCAACCCGGTGTTATGCGCCCCTCAGCGCTGATGCAGGTCATCTCGGTATAAACAAGTGAAGCGCCACCCTTGGCGCGTTCACCATAGTGAATAAGATGCCAGTCAGTAGGGCTGCCATCTATTGCTTTGTATTGTGCCATGGGCGATACCACGATACGGTTTTTCAACGTCATATCGCGAAGCTTGAACGGCGTGAACATAGGTGATCGCAACTCTGCATTGCTTGATACTCCGGCGTTCTCCATAAACCAGCGTTCAGCACTGTCGAGCCATGCCTGATCGCGCTCGCGTAGATTTTCATGACTTATTCTCTGGCTACGGGTAAGTAGCGAATAATTCAATTGCACCGGATCAAGATCGAGGTAACGCTCGACCTGTTCGAACCATTCCAGCGAGTTGCGTGCTGCAGATTGAAGCCTCAGCACTTCAAGCCTTCTTGCATCTTCGTACTGCTCGAAGGCTTTTTCGGTAGATGACTCAGTGTGTAAAAGATCCGCCAGTGAAATTGCACTTTCAAGCGCCAGTTTGGTACCAGAGCCGATAGAAAAATGCGCGGTAGCAGCTGCATCGCCAAGTAGCACCAGGTTTTCATGACTCCAGCGTTCACATAGAACACGGGGAAACTTGATCCACGCCGATCCTCGAATGTGATTGGCATTGGTCATTAACAAATGACCACCGAGATGCTCTGCAAAGATCTTCTCGCAGATGGCTATCGACTCTTGTTGCGACAGTTCTCCAAATCCCCAGGCATCGTACGTTTGTTGGCTACATTCAACGATAAACGTAGCGGTGTTTTCGTCGAACTGATAAGCGTGTGCCCACACCCAGCCATGCTCTGTTTTTTCAAAGATAAATGTAAATGCATCGGCAAACGTCTGTGTTGTGCCGAGCCATACAAAGGGGCAGAGACGCTCATCAATATCCGGTTGGAATGCGTCAGCATAATCGGTTCGGGCTCTGGAATTAAGACCGTCTGCTGCAACTACAACATCATATTCGTCACGATACTCTTCCAGAGATTCGACGTTAGTTTCGTAGCGCAAGTCAACACCAAGTTCTTGTGCACGTGCCTGTAAAACACTAAGCAGCTTCTTGCGCCCGATACCACAAAAGCCATGGCCGCTGGAAACAACCCGTTCCCCGTGCACAACCAGCGCGACATCATCCCAGTAGGCAAAGTGTTCTCTGATCTGCGATGCAGATTCCGGATCGTTGTCGTTGAGGTTTGTCAGAGTCTCGTCTGACAACACCACGCCCCAGCCAAATGTATCGTCCGGCTTGTTGCGCTCAATCACCGTTATCTGGTGACTGGAGTCACGCAGCTTCATTGATAACGCGAAATACAGACCGGCGGGACCGCCGCCAAGGCAGGCTATGCGCATAAGGGACCTTTTTCTACATTTCAGCAAGTAGTTATCGCGATAGTGGTACCGCGGCCTTCATTAGTATTTCAAGCTTAAAACTTCAAGCATAAAACATCAAGCCCACAGATCTTTGGGGGGGCATAGCGCCGCTTTGGAGGAGTGACAATTACAAAGACAGACACCGTAAAAAATAGCAAGGACACTTTCGCGAAACCTGTAGGTTCAAGAAAATTGATGTAAAGCAACTCTTACAGGGACAGTCACTGTAAAAAGGAGATGCGGCTTGGATCTTTGCATCAGTGGGATTTAAAAAAAGGATCTTGTGGGCGTAATTACCAGATAATTCGTAAAGAATTGAATTTTGGTTTGTTTTCAGGTGTGTTTAAGCCTAATTATGGGTTGAACTCTTACAGGGACAGTCACTGTAAAAAGGAGATGCGGCTTGGATCTTTGCATCAGTGGGATTTAAAAAAAGGATCTTGTGGGCGTAATTACCAGATAATTCGTAAAGAATTGAATTTTGGTTTGTTTTCAGGTGTGTTTAAGCCTAATTATGGGTTGAACTCTTACAGGGACAGTCACTGTAAAAAGGAGATGCGGCTTGGATCTTTGCATCAGTGGGATTTA